>SXRI01000132.1 GCA_005793615.1 Bdellovibrionales bacterium | reverse complement strand
GCCGCGAAAAAGCGACTTCGAATATTTGCACAGCTCAGGTTCTCCTGGCGGTCATGGCTTCGATGTATGCGGTCTATCACGGTCCTAAAGGACTTAAGCGTATTGCAGAACGCACCCATCGCCTCGCCATCACCTTCCGTGAGGGGCTCAAGAAATTGGCGCTGGCCAAATACGATGCGACCTTTTTCGATACCGTTAACGTCAGTCTTCCGCCAGGTACGGCCGCCAAGGTCGTCGCTAAAGCGGCGGAGTTCAAGTACAACTTGCGTGTTGTTGACGAGCAAACCTTGACCGTGAGCTTCGATGAGACATCGACCCGCAAAGATGTCGAGAACCTATGGAAGGCATTTGCCCAAGCTTCGAGTATCGGTAGCCCTGTGGCGCTTGATTTTGACTCCATTGAGACTGCTGCTCCGGAAGTCATTGACCCTTCGCTCCTCCGCACCTCGAACTATCTCACTCATCCGGTGTTTAACTCCTACCATTCCGAAGCGGAGATGACCCGCTACCTGGCGCGGCTACAAGCGAAGGATGTGTCGCTGATCCACTCGATGATTCCCATCGGTTCATGCACCATGAAACTCAACGCCACCACCGAGATGATTCCGGTTACTTGGCCCGAGTTCAATCAGCTGCATCCCTTCGCCCCGGTCGAACAGGTCAAGGGCTCACTTGGTATGATTCGCGAGCTTGAAGGTATGCTGGCCGAAATCACCGGCTTTGCGGCGGTGAGCGTGCAGCCGAACGCCGGTTCGGCCGGCGAGTACGCTGGACTTCTGGCGGTTCGTGACTACCACGCGTCTCGCGGCGAGGGACATCGCAAGATTTGTTTAATTCCTTCGTCGGCCCACGGAACCAATCCGGCAAGCGCGGTGATGGCAGGCATGCAAGTCGTGGTCACCAAGTGTGACGAGCAGGGCAACGTCGATGTCGCCGATCTCAAAGCCCGCGCCGAAGAACATAAAAAAGATTTAGCCGCCTTGATGATCACTTATCCGTCTACTCACGGTGTATTTGAGGAATCGATCAAAGAGATTTGCGCGATCATTCACGCGAGCGGAGGCCAGGTCTATATGGACGGGGCGAACTTCAACGCACTCGTCGGCCTTTGTCGTCCCGGCGAGTTCGGTCCGGACGTCTGCCATCTCAATCTTCACAAGACCTTTTGTATTCCCCACGGTGGCGGCGGCCCCGGCGTCGGACCGATTGGTGTGCGCGAGCACTTGAAGGCCTTTCTCCCAGGGCACAGCCTTTACACCCAGGCTGGCTTACGCGGAAACGTACCAAGTGCGGTGGCAAGCGCACCGTTTGGAAGCGCCTCGATCCTGCCGATCTCATGGGCCTACATCACCATGATGGGGCGCGAGGGTCTGAAGAAAGCCACTGAAGTGGCAATTCTCAATGCCAACTATATCGCGGCCCGTTTGGCGGCCCACTATCCGATTCTTTATAAAGGGAAAAATGGCCGAGTCGCACACGAGTGCATTATCGACTTCCGCCCGCTCAAAGCCTCGTGTGGGGTTGAAGTCGAAGATGTCGCAAAACGCCTGCAAGACTACGGCTACCATGCACCGACCATGTCGTGGCCGGTCACCGGAACGCTGATGATCGAGCCCACAGAGAGTGAATCAAAAGCCGAGCTGGATCGCTTCTGCGACGCCCTGATCGCCATCCGTGCAGAGATTCGTGAGATCGAATCCGGCAAAGCGGACAAAGAGAACCATGGTCTGAAACGCGCCCCCCATACGGCGGCGGCCGTGACTAACGACACCTGGGATCGTCCGTACAGCCGAGCACAGGCTGCCTTTCCGCTTCCGTGGGTCAAAGAGCGTAAATTCTGGCCGGCGGTCGCGCGGATCAACAATCCCTATGGCGACCGAAATTTCGTCTGTTCTTGTTTACCAGTGGAAGCCGCGACCTAACTTGCCTTGCGCTGCCCCTGTGTCGTCACGGGGGTTGAGGTTGAGTCTTCTATAACCAGAGCTTTACGTAGCACGCTATTAACAAAGCTATTGATCGATTGTGATTCATCAAGACAGCGTTTTTTCAGGGCTTCTAGCGTAGTTTTGTCGAGATCGACCTGCAGCTTCGCATAGTACTTGGAGACAAAGGCATCCGTGAGGTACTTCGGTTTCAATGTCAGCCATAGTTCACTTGAGATGCGCAGCGCTTTAATCACCTCGGCACTGACATCTCGCGCATCGAACGGTTTTTCAAAAATGTGAAAGACTCCGAGGAGCCAGGCTTCCTTCAAAACATTCTCACTGGCATTTCCGGTGATCCAAATCACCGGAGCCCCCATACCTCCAGGCACACTGGACTCGCCGTTTAATCTCCTGATCGATCAAATTGAGACACTTCAAGTGAAAATCTTTAAACAAAATTTCTAGTGGAATCGCTTGTCTAAATTTGATCCGCACTCGGAGCAGCATGTTCCGTCGTTCGCTTGACGACAAGCGGTTCAATACGGTCTTCTGTGCTCGTCCCTCAGGCAAAGGAGAACCTTATGAATACCGCTCGGAACTCACTTTTCTTCGTCGCTTTCGCAGCTATGCTTTCAGCTAGTATACTTACCTTCAGTGCTCGCGCTGAAGAGGCACCGCGAGTAAAGAAAAGCACCACGACTATTACTGTCAAAGAGAGTGAGAACGAAACCGACGATGAGCCCAAACCCACCTCCACTCCTGAAGAAAAAGAGCGCGTTAAAACCGTGACCTTTGGTTCGCGTGCCCAATCGGGTACTCTCGGGTGTAAAACTGAAGAATTGATTGCCGGAGTCATTAAAGATCTTAAAGCCGACTGT
This sequence comes from Bdellovibrionales bacterium, assembly GCA_005793615.1. Classification (GTDB taxonomy): domain Bacteria; phylum Bdellovibrionota; class Bdellovibrionia; order Bdellovibrionales; family JAMPXM01; genus SXRI01. The sequence continues at coordinate 2,086 of SXRI01000132.1, read as the reverse complement.
GCCGCGTGGGTGAAAGATCAGAAAGCTGAACTCAAAGGGCGCTATCTCACCAGTTCATGCGAAGAGTCATGCTCGGATTGTGGCATGAGCCTTCAGCGCTGCATCGTAACTGGCACGGTTCATTATATTATAAAATAAATTTATATCTGACATCATCCGCTCTTTGAGAGACTTATACTCTGGCACTCACTTTGAATAAGTAAAAGTCAGTCGCGCTAGGAATCAAACCGATTCGAGCTAACGATGAACCAGCCCTGCAGGGCCGGGACGTTTTGTCATCGATCGGGACAAAGATTCAAAGACGACGAAAAGCGTGGCAATTTAGCCACCACTTAGGCCCAGGAGGTAGTATGCGTCTCGATATCCATTTCCGACATATGGAGCGTTCAGAAGCACTTGAAGATCTCACCACTGAGAAAGTCAGCCAAGCCGTGGATGGATTCCTTCATCGTCATGATGCTCACATTCAAGTCTGGCTTGTGAGTGATCTCAATCGCACCAGTCGAGGTAATGGCAGCTTTATCTGTGAAATCGAGGTTCGGTACCCCAGGAAAAAACACTTCTTCATCCAAAAAACGAATATTGATATGCATACCGCTGTTCAAGATGCGACCGATAAATTGAAAGTCCTCTTGGATGAGGCCGGTAAAAAAGAGCTCGACATGCGCCAGGACAAAAAAGCCGAAAGGCGTTCAGAGCGTGCGGCTGCAAATGCTAACCGAGAATCATCGGATCAGGCCGAGTATCAGGCATTCGACCTTGAATTCAGTCGGCCAGCATTTAGCTGATCTCCGCATCTCAAATCTCGGGCTCGTATGAGCAAAAGCGACTAGGGTCGGCGACTCTGGTCGCTTTTTTTTCACGACATCGAGTCTCACTCTGACGTAGGCTTTAGAAGATGCCTGAAAGTAAAGAACATCACGATACGACACAAAAACGTAGCCACGCGAAACTGGGTCTCGTCCTTTCCGGTGGTGGCGCACGTGGTGCCTACCAAGCGGGCGTTATGAAGGGTGTTGCTGAAATCGCGGCAGCTAGAGGCATCGTTCAGCCCGTGCCTATCATTGCCGGCGTCAGCGCTGGAGCGATCAATGCCGCCTATCTTGCTTCGCGCGCTGATAACTTCAGTGTTGCCACCGAGCAAATGGAGGAAATGTGGTCAAACATCACGGCCGACCGGATCTTCCGCACCGACGCCCTTAGCGCAGGGCGCTCCGGAGTGCGACTTATGACCGATGCCGCCTTCGGCGCCCTTTACCAAAAAAAGTTTGCCCGCTCGCTCTTGGATACCCAGCCGTTATCAAAGCTTCTTGATGAAGTTATCGACTATGGGGCCATTGACCGGAATATTCGCGCCAAACATCTCGATGCCTTGGCGGTAACCGCGATGAATTACTCAAACGCTACCAGTATCACTTTTGTTCATGGTACCGAACAAGCTCCCATGTGGCAGCGGGCTCGGCGGATCAGTACACGCGCGGAGATAACTCGGCAACACATCATGGCCTCAGCGGCTATCCCGATATTTTTTTCGCCGGCGAAACTCGATAACGACCATTATGGCGACGGTTGTCTCAGAAATACGGCGCCGCTCAGTCCGGCAATTCACCTTGGTGCAGATCGTCTATTAGTTGTCAGCGTTCGCCGCGCCGACAAGCCTATGGGCGCCAATGTGAGCGTACCTGAAATTGAGCCATCAATCGCCCGAATTTTAGGTGTGATTCTCAATGCCCTTCTACTCGACGCCATGGAAGTCGATATGGAGCGGATGAGTCGCATCAACGCCACCATTAACTACGTGCCCGAGCGGCAACGCGCGGATCTCTCGCTTCGCAAAGTTGATTATTTTTGGTTACGCCCGTCGCGCGACATCGGCGAACTTGCCGGTCGACTTTTCGACAAGCTACCGCGCGTGATTCGCTACCTTATCAGCGGCCTGGGGTCGTCTAAAGAAGCCTCTGAGTTAACCAGCTACTTACTTTTCGACCCGGAGTTTTGTGGTCAGCTGGTGCAGATGGGTTATGACGATGCTATGGCTAATCGCGATGCACTCAGCGAGTTTCTGGCTTAGTTTCTGGCTTAGTTT
>SXRI01000131.1 GCA_005793615.1 Bdellovibrionales bacterium | reverse complement strand
ATTAAACCGCGCCATCAAGGGGCTCAAATGGCAAGCCTATGGCTACAAAGATATGATCTATTTTAAACTCAAAATCATGCAGAAGTGTGGTTACCTCAATAGCCGTTTTAGCCTCCCCTCCGTTTAAAAAAAGAAAGAGGCCACCACTTGTCTAAAACCTATGCAGTAGGCAGCGGAATTTGTCGCCGCTTGCGTTGTTGAGGGAAGTTAGGCTTGCAAGGAAGAGCTCCAGATCAGACGAGTGTGGCGCACTCTTTGCCTTCATGGGTCACATGGGATCTTTCAACTTCTGACCTGGGAGGCACTCGTGTTGCGGTTCTATTCAACTCTTTTAGTAGCTTTGGCTTTTTCACCTTTTTCACAAGCGGCCGCGGATAATATGGAAACGGTCGAGACAAGCATTATCACTCTCGAGCGCCCGGTATTTTTGGAGCGATCCAAGGACCTTCGCGATGATGCTGGGGCTCACATGGCTTCCACTCAGGTGGCTGATGAACAGTGCCGGAAGCTGGGCCATATCAGAGCGATCCGCTTCAGTCTCATCAATGTTAAAACTGATGGCCGTGTTTTTGATTACGACCGCGAGGTCACGAAGCTCAATGACAACCCCGCGGTGAAGGAATTCTTGAATCAGACTCCCGTTTTTGCTCAATCGCGCACAGGAATGGCCGCCGATCAGCCACTCCCGCCACCCAAGCCCGCGCGTCTAAGCCAATACGCCGTTGCTTCGTTGATCTGCGAGACCTCGGCACTGGTTGACAGCAATGGCGTGCGCCTTCGTCATAAACGATTTGATTTTTGATGATGACGCCTCGGCGCTCGAGGAGCTTGGCTGTTGCGACTTACCAGTGTGAGCAAAACCAAACTGCGATCCCGGCTCCCGCGCTACTTCTGCCCATATAGGGCTTACACTGCAGTGCGCTTCGCGAGAAAATTATTGAACCTGTGTAAACAAACAAAGTGATTGCGGTGTTGCGCGAGGTTATTCGCGGATTGTCTCGTTTTGAGACGGTCAAATCACAGGTCATTCGTCAGTGAGGGATAAGTGCGAGAGCTGTGGGCAGCTCGGAGCCGTTAAAGCCGAGCTAGGCTCGTCGTTGCGCCAAAAGGAGCAAACGCCGGGTCTTTGGGCCATGCCTGAAGTAGCGCCATTGATTCGGCAAGGCGAAGCCTTTAGTGCTGTAGCTGAATTTCTCTGGTGTGCTGAATATCTTGCCTATTACCCGCGGCGTCGGCCTTTCGCTTCCGGGGTGGCGGTCGTGGGATCCTCGGGCCACGAGTGTTTTGGGTAGCGCGCGCGCAGTTCTTTTCGAACCTCAATGTACCCTGTGCGCCAAAAGCTTGCGAGATCCGAGGTTACTTGCACCGGGCGAAAATTGGGGCCAAGTAAATGTAAGACAATAGGCACGCTGGCCTTTGCCACGCGTGGTGATTCCTTTAGGCCAAAGATTTCCTGAACACGCACTTCGAGATAGGGCGGCCGGGCAGTCGGGTAGTGGACACGTAAGCGACTGCCTGTCGGCGCGGTGATAAACGCCGGTGCGGCCTCATTTAAAAAGCGCGCGCATTCCACAGGTAGATGACGCTGAAATGCTTCGTTCAAGGGCTTTGCCAGAACATCGCTGAGTCGGGTTTCGGCAAAGCAAACTTCTTCGAGAAAGGCGCGGCGAGTGGCATTGAAATCATACTGCGCAGGCGCACTGTCATCGTTAGCAAATGTGGTTGCGAGGAATTCCAAGCGGGATAGAAGATGATTTAATTCTTCGTGCCCCACAAAACTTGTCGACCAACGTTCGATACAGGCGTTGATCAGGGGTCCAAGTGCTTCATCGGCCTCGGGGCGGCTAAGATGAGGTTCCTCGAGCGGTAGGTCATGAAAGGCCAGTGCCCGCTGCTTTTGAATCGCGAGTGATTGGTTGTCGAACACCAGTTCGCTCTGGATCGAGAGACTTTGCGGAAAAAGACGCTCAATCCACGCCCGCTCAATACTGCTGGCGATCGAAATCTGCACGTCACCACGTGCACCACTGTTCATCTTATTATCCGGTTGATTGCGCAAATGCGGCGGCGGTTCAGAGGAATCAATCGCGATAAAGAACTCGCTAGTTTCCACTGTGGAAAACGGCGCCAACGTAACACCGCGCCCGCCGACCATGCGGGCAGCTGGCTCTTTCGCTCGTCGGCGCCGACAGATACGATCAGGATAAGCGAGAAGCAAGAGCCGTCGGGCTAGATCATCTTCGCTCGCCGAGGTGTTGATTTTTGATTGCCTTGTTAGTTTGAGACGTCGAGCCGAGCTCTCAAGAAGCTCGGCGACCCTTTGCGCATTGCGAGCGGCCGCGGTGTCAATCTGACTTGAGGAAGTGCGATTTCTCTCCAGCCAATCAGTAAAAAGATGAAGGCGGGCGAGGATGTCCGAGGAGCAGGCGGCTTGCTGCTTGAGATCGGCGGCCCGAATGACAATATCTTTTTCGGAAAGCAGCGCCGCAAGACGGGCGCCGAGAGTCGGCGCGCCTGCCTTCACGGCTTCGATCACTAAACGCGCCAGACGTGCCGGTAGCGGAAGTTTAATCGCTTCGCGCCCCTCGCTGGTGAGAACGCCGCTCGCGGGATCGCGAAAGCCGAGATCGCTTAAAGTTTGCAAGGCAAGTTTAATAGCGGCATCAGGAGGCTTTTCAAACCAGGAGAATCCACTGACGTCGCTCACTCCTTGGGAAAGAAGCGTCAAAAGGGCTTCTGATAAATCCGTGCGCAGAAGTTCAGGTTGTTCAAAGTCAGGCATCGAGCTCTCGTCGAGTTTACTCCAAAGGCGCCAACAAACTCCGGGTCCTTGGCGGCCGGCGCGCCCCGTTCGCTGGGTGGCCGAGGCTAAGCTGATGCGCGAAATTTGCAAACGTTCAAAGCCTGCGCCATCGAGGTGAACCACGCGCGCAAGCCCGGTGTCGATGACCGTGCTGACTCCGTCGATGGTGAGGCTGGTCTCGGCGATGTTCGTGGCAAGGACGATCTTTCTGGTGCCATCGGTGTTTGTGCGAATCGCGAGATCTTGTTCTTCTAACGGAAGACTCCCGTGAAGTTCGAGAACACGAAAGCCACGGCGGTCGGCGATTGGT
>SXRI01000130.1 GCA_005793615.1 Bdellovibrionales bacterium | reverse complement strand
CTGTTAAATTATCCCACCCTGAAAGTCTGGCTACGCTGCGATTACTGGACCTGTGTCGGTGTAACGCCAATCACTCCAGTTGATGCGTTGCTCGTCATACGGCAATTTGATGGCTAACATTTTGACACACTCTCGGTAACATTATTTACCGGTAAACGCGTCTGGCCGCATTCTTGGCGGTGAACACCGCTGGCCTATGTCGGCGCTACAGCGTTGCCATTGGCCTGATTCCAGACCGCTGTCTCCACTCTTGAACCTATCATCAAGATTCAAAACGGCGTCGAACGAGTTCACGCGCGGTCTGTAGCGATCCGTCCAAATATTGAAACACCACGTGACTACGGCTTCCTGACCGGACGACAGTGCAATGGGATAAATTTTTTCCCAATTAATGGACTCAGTCTCAAGCGAGATATGCGGCATCACCAATCGCTCAAGTTCGGGATCGGCTTGGACGATGGCTAAAACGGCACGAAGCTGGCGGGACAGATTGCGCGGTGGCGAAGCGGCAGGGACGGGGTCGCAAGTAAGCGACGAAGATGTGGGTGACATAAAGACCTCCGAAATATGGAAAATTAATGATCCTGCTTTGACTGCACTGGCTGTCTCGGTCGCGCGTTCAACATTGCTCTGGTGAATGCCGAGTAGCTCATTTGATCGTGTTGATGAGCGTGGACAGCGGCGCCCGCCATTCGCAGCGTGAGACGCACGAGCGCGTCCCCGACTCCGATGAACAGACATAGCGACAAGATCCAATATATGAGACGAAGCATTGCTCTCCTCCTTTTTGCCGCCAGCTGAATTGCCGGCGGAGTTACAAAAAGTTGGAAAGAGTGGATGACTTCGATTGATGTCGGTAAGACTCAACTAAGACCGGAGTAAGACAGCTTGAAAATCGCCCCTACCACGGCCCTACCAAAACCCTACCAAAAAGTGAAATGCGCAGAAATGTGCTGAAATACTCAGCAGAGGCTCTGCTCTCGTGTGTGATTGTTTATCTGTTTAATTCGACTTGGCTTTTACGATTCAACTTCCAGTGACCTGCGAAGATTGGCGGAGTGGGAGGGTGCCACTCCAACCAACTGATTTCATTACCTCCTTTGACACGAATACTACGCATCACGATTTTCGCCGATCCGGAGAATTCTCGCCGATCCAACTGATGGGCTATGGAGGTCAGAAAGCACCGTCGCGATTCCCTTGATGTCCACTCCGGCCTTGCGGGCATAGATCATCATGGTCTTGAGATCCTTCCATCCACCCATGCTCATCACCTTAATCGGTTCGATGCCCTTGCTCAGCATCATTGTCGCCCAGGTTGCTCTCAGGTCATGAAAGCGAACTGGAGCTAAGCCAATGCCCATCAAAAACATGCGAAGCTCGCGTGCCTGCTCGCCAACTTCCCACTTGTCGAGTCGAGGGAGGACGTAAACCGAGTCGTTCCGTTCGAGCTTCCATTGCTTGAGCAATGTTAGAAGTGGGGGAGCGATGTCCACGATTCGATCATCCCCCGATTTTGTCGACTTGAAGCCGTCGACGCAGTTCCACGAACAGTCGACTACGATGTTTTCATTGTCGAAGTTGATCTTGTCCCACGTCAGTGCGTACAGCTCGCCATTTCGCATTCCTGTGTAGAGAGCCATTGCCCAGATGGGGTACCATTCAGAGCCCATCTCCTTCGCGCGATCGAGCAGAAGTTTCGCCTGCGGCTCGGTGAGGACCTTCTTGATCTTGTCTCCAACCTTGAAGCTTAGGTTCGGGGTGGGGTTGCGAGCGATCACTCCGGTTTCAAGTGAGAGTTGGAATACGCCGCGAATCATTTTTAACACGTGTTTTTGTTGGCTGACCGATTTACCCCCGAGCCTCCGTTTCATGAGGTCACGAACTTGCTCAGTCGTAATCGTGTCGACCAGGCGGCGAGACCATTCCTCGAAGGTGTGGGCGCGGAGGCAAAGCCCGTAGTCTTCGATGGTCTTACCGGCACACTCCCGATCAAGGCAGGACTGGAGGAATCGCTCGGTCGCCTCCTGCCAATCAGGAATCACCTTCCTACGAAGCTTTTCCTCCACATCGATGATGAGCTGCGTGTGAATCCGCTGCGCTTCGGCCTTCGTTTTGATGAGCTTTCGCCGAAGCACTACGGGTACTCTGGTTATCGGATGCCTTTTTGAATAACTGACGATATAAGTTTCCGGATTCGCCGGGTCAGGTTTTATCCCCATTGGGACCTCTTCTTTCATTGAGAAGAAGCGCACGCAGGTCCGCCACAAGGTAGCGGTTTCGTCGGCCCAGCTTGCAGTAGGGCACCCGCCCCACACTAGTCAAATTGCGGAGCGCGCCCTCGCTGATGCCGAGATAAGTCGCTGCCTGTGGAGTCGTCAGCCATTCGGATTTAAAATTGTCAAAGATCAACGACTCGTCTTGGACTTCTGGGTCCTCTAGACAGGGCGCAGTGGTAACTTGGCTGCCTTTCGGGCGCAAGAGTTGGCTAGTAAGAGGAAGGAATTTCATTTGTCTACCCCCTTAGACACAGCCTCGGAGGCCCCAAGACTCTTCGTCGGGGCCAACAGAACCGTGACTAACGGTTTACGCCCAGGGTGCCGCTGCACAAACACCAGCCCGCGCTTTTCGAGAGCGTGAAGTCCCCGGCGCGCGGAATCTCTTGAAACACCAAGATCGCCAAGCCTTGACAGATTCACTGCAACGGTAAGTCGTCGACTCATACCGACAAAAAACCAAAGTGCCACTGCGACGTGTAGTGCTTTTCCGGAAGAACTTGCGGCACCTTGTAACCATGACCACGGTATGGGACCTTTGAGAAACTTTTCACCTTTGCCGGGCTTATACAGTGGCTGGAGAGCGGACGTTTGCAGGCCCGTTCCTAGGAAATCACTTGTAGGCACACGTAAGTCGTCGGCGTTGATTCCATTGTTCATAAGACTCCCCCAATAAGATAATCAATAAGATTGGGCGGGCACGCACCGATGCAGCAGGCCTACTGCACCTGTGCGCAACCCCCTGTGCGCTCGTGCGCGGGTTACCTGATCTGAAAATCGGGGCGCCCGATCAGGCCCCATACACGGTTCCACATCTCGACGCCGCGTTTGTCGCTGTAGCGCTCAGGGTATCGGATCACCTTTGCGTCAGTGTTGAGGCGGAATCCATTAAGTATTAAAGAGCTAGCATCTGACATTGCTGTTTTTGCTGCGCTGATAGCACTCTCAAGGTCTCGAAGCGGCGCTTCGATCAAAATTGCATCATGGACTGGAGCGCAGATATTCACGCCACGCTCAGATGCCAAAATGCAGGCTAAACGCAACATTTCAGAACCATTTCCTTGCATCGGAAAATTGCGCAAAAAGCGGGGATTGACCTCTTCGGCTGTATAAATTGTCCAACCGAGGACTGCCGACAGTGAGCCAAAGATCATTGCGTGGTCTACCGCCGAGTCCGACCATGACCAGAATGTCGGATATGTCTCTCGATGCATGCGCAGGAGATGTCGCGCCACGATCGTTGGTTGCCCGAGGCGCGCCGCGAGCGATTCCTCACCCATGCCGTACTGAACAGCTAGCACACACGCTTTTGCCTGATCCCTCTCACTTTCATGTGATTGTTTGGTTGCATCTAACGGAACGAGCCCTGCCTGTTTTGCGAACGCGAGATATGGGTCGAGAGAGTTGTACGCCTCAACCATTTTGAGGTCCCGCGATAACGCCGCAGCAATACCGACCTCCTGTTGTGACCAGTCGAGGTATGCCAAACCGAAACCTGGCTGAGGGAGTATCAAGCTGCGCAACCAGACTGAAGGGCCAAAAATGAATTTGCTGGTACTTGGTTGATTTCGACCAGTCCTGCTCTGAAACGGCGAGATCATGCAGCGACTTCTACCGTCTTGACCGACGGGCAAATCCGCTAGACGCATTTTTGAAAGACTCCCCCGTAGCTCCCTGAGTGGGGCAATCTTCGGATGTGAGCGAGCCATTTCTTTAAAGGTGTCGTCATCAAGATCAAGAACTCCTGTCTCTAGTCGCGGCCATGGAATTTTCTCCCGCTTTAGGTAATTATCAAAGCGGTCACGCTTGAACGACTGGCCATCAAACACACAATAATTAGTGTCGATTGTTGAGATAAGCTTGTCCTTGATTTTCTCCCAGTTATCGCGAAGGAGTTTCAATGCCTCCATATCAATAGGCACGCCTCGATCTTCAATCTCGGCGACAACGCGCATGTAACGACCACGAAGAATTGCATGTGGGATGTCGATTCTTGGCAGCATTACCTCTAAGAGCTTCGCTAGTGCGACAACGTCCGATTCGCAATACTCAAGCAAGCTCGCCTTCTCTTGAGAAGTCCAAGGCCCACCCCGAAGTACGAGGTCGCGCATCTCCGTTTTTTCTGCGACACTAAGGCATTCGAAGCCATAGTGCGCCATGGCGCCGAGAAGGCCGGCACCTTGCGTGAGTTTGTACCCATTCGTCATGTTCTTAAACTCAACATAGAGATCGAGCACATGAATCGGCATTTCCCAGCCAAGCGATAGGTGACATGTTAGCTCGGCACTCGCCAGGTATGCGACAAAGAGTGCAGAAGCATCGATATCGTATGGCGGTGATTTAAGCTGAACAAGTTCGTCTTGAAAAATCCGAACTCGTTTTCCACTGCGAACCTCGTGCGCAACCAGGCATACTGGCTCGGGGCGCTCTCCGGGCTTGGAACCAAACTCAAAATCGCAGAGCCAGATTTTATTGAAATGTGAGAGGTAGCTTGGCTTCAAGCTAAACCTCCCCACGCAGCTCCTTAAGCACTGGGTGCTCAAGGGAGTCAATGTACCTCCCCGCGAATGCTGTACGCAGCAGCTCATTGAAACAGACATTGGGCCATTTCGGATCATCGAGTTTTGCGACAGACTTCACAATGTCGTAGGCCCCTGCCGGTTGGTTGGCAGTCATTCGTATCCAACAGTCCTGTGCCGTAGTCGCAGCCGCTAGCGATGAAAGGTGCCACGGATTGTGACGACCATCGGCGCCGGGAAGTTTCACCGGCCAGAGGAATAACACTCCTTGTCTATTTATCCCGGTGAAGATCGCTGCACGGGTTGTTTCGTCCGCAAGCAGACTCCATAGCTCGGGTGCGACAAGGTAAATTTCGTTCTTCTCCTTTATCTCAAGAATAACAGTCTCAATGCGGAAATCCGATTCCGGTCGTACCCGGCTCCACCACTGTTTGTGCGGTTTACCCACTGGAATCTTTGTGATGATCTTCTCGGTACCTGCCGCCGCCGCGAAGTCTTGTGATACCCGAAGTTTCGAAAGATCTGAAAACGGGTCCATACCCTCATTCCTCCCAATGCCGCCCGCCCCTTTCGCCGCTTCAATCAATTCGTCGGTTGCACTTGTCACGAGTTTCTCCTTATTTTTGAAGATAATGAGCGGCAAGTATGAACCTAGGACGGGTCGCGTTGGCAACAGAGCTACTGCCGATGAATTGCCGACGATTGCGTCAAAAACCTAGACGGATTAATGTTGCTTTGATTAATTTTGCCATTGGCCCGTCTAATAGAATCGCAATACCAGGCAGTGGCGGGTCCTGGTCTAAGTAGGAAAATGCATCTCTGACTGGTTGCTCAGCATCTTTGTATTCAAACATTCTCGAGTTGCCATCGGCGTGCAATTTCGCCTTATGCCGTTTCCTGTGCAGGATATGATTTTGAGGAAGGTTTCCATAGAATGCGGCTTCAAAAGCCACTTTCGCCTCCCCCTTAGCACGACTAACTCGACGCCGAAAAAGGATCAGGCTTTCCTCCTCGAAGTAGAAAACAATATGAGCGCTAAGGGCAAGATACGCGCACCCCTCAGTCAGATGGGCATCCTCAGCCCGCACTTCCGCACGCACCATTCCCGTCGGCTTCCAAGTTCCACTGATGTTGTAGAAACCGTCGACCCATGATACTCGGAAACTGTCACCAGAGGAAAAAATCGACGCAGCCTCACTTTTTGTCATCTCATTTGCGGCGTCACTGGCATGTACACTGTTCTTGTAAAAGATTGGGAGCTTCATGTTGGCCGCCTCTAGGGCAATCACCTTAGCCGATTGCCCATAAGAGTCGGAGATTCTCGAGATTGAAATGAGGCGGTCCTCTCCAGTCAAAAACATAACCACTTATCGACAGAGGAACCGCCGAAGTAAAAGGCTAGGCATGAATCATTGCTTGGCGATAACCGTCGTCGCAAAACGAGACAAAAAGCAGCCGCGCTTGCTCATGGACGACTTTGTGACCTTGGAATTCTATTCAAAGCAAATCTGCCATGAAATCCTGTAGGGAATGTTTTCATTGAACAGAGTTAGCGAGGGAGAAATGTGAGCAACCAAATTGCGGCTAATTAGCCAAAACCCCGCTATTACAAAGAGAAAATTTTTTTGCTCGAGTTAAAATCGGCTGAATGGTCTGGATATCGGGAAGTAAAAGAATGCTGACCCCCACCCCCGGGGCCTAAGTTTTTCCTACCAACAATTCACTGATGTCTTTACGTTCCGGCCATTTAGGTTATAGATGGGCGATGCCGCACAGGTATGTTCAATGAGAAAGTAACTAGACCGCTCATCATGAATCGACAGCTCTTGGACTATCCGTTGAAACGCAGCCCCGTTGCCAAGCGGTTTACACGACACCGAACGCTCAATTCTCTCAGCCCTGCTTTTAAATTTTCCAGGAATTGGTCCATAGGAGCAGGTCTGCTCTTGATGAAAAGGCCCAGGCGCATCAGATCGAACTTCTCTTTCAGGTTCAATTTTTTCAAGATCCTTTTTCTCCACGTAAATGAGACGGTAGACCTTAACTTTCGACCTGTTAGGTTCAGTAAACGTCATTTGATTATGAATTCGCAACTTCGATATGTCGGACGTGTTTAGGTGCGATCGTAGCTCGGCTTTTGCATTTTCGAGCGCCTTGGCACGGCCTTCTTCCTCGGTCGCGACATTTGAAGCCACGCCGACAACAAATAGCTTGTCACCTTCTTCGTAGACGCTCTTTTCAGTCCAGAATGGGCGCGCTAACGCAGTCATTGATTGTAAGACTGTTGACAGCACTATGATAAAACCAAGCACTCGCAGTTTTTTCACATTCGTCTCCGATTTACTCAATTAGATTCGCAACCCAATTTCCGTTGCGAACAGCCTTGCGCGAACAAGCGAATTCGCCAGCTACAGGAAGGAATATGATTCGAGAGTGGCCATCGATGAATCGTGCTTTACAGAAACCAAATGCGCACCCCCCGACGTTTTCAACGGTAGAAGATGTTTTACATTCGGTGGTAAAGACATAGGCTACAGTGTCAAATAAACCTACGGCTATGCCGGCCACAACCGCAAACAGCACGCCGAAATAGATTGCGTTCAAAGTGTTTCCAACTGCCTTCTCAAGGAAGTTTAAAAATGTAGATGCTGCGTTCTGCGCGATCTTT
>SXRI01000129.1 GCA_005793615.1 Bdellovibrionales bacterium | reverse complement strand
GGCCGTGGGTGCATTTCGTTGCTTTGATCTCGGCGCCGTCGACTTTATTGAAAAACCCAAGGGTGCCGAGTTGGCCGAGGACGCTGAACGAATTCGCACGGTCCTGAAGAGTGCTATGGGAACCAAGCGACGGGTGATTGCTCCGTCGACAGCATCGCGAGCGGAAATTCATTACAAGGATTCGGATGATTGGCAGGATTTGATTTTGATCGGTGCTTCGACCGGCGGTCCGGAAGCGATTCAACGGATCTTACCGCTTTTTCCAGAGGAGACCCCGCCGATTTTGATCGTACAGCATATCCCGGCGGCGTTTTCGAAGGCGTTTGCTCACCGCCTTAATGAGGTGACGCGCCTACGGTGTCGGGAGGCGCGCGATGGCGATCGTCTGGAAAAATCTCATGTCTATGTGGCTCCTGGCGGAAAGCAGATGCGTTTGGTGGGGAGCTCAAAAAGTCTGCAGATCGAGATCACCGACGATGCGCCGGTGAATCGCCACAAACCTTCGGTCGATTATCTCTTCAATTCGCTCTGTAAGGGCAAGAAACGGACCTTGAACGTTTCTGCAGCACTACTCACTGGAATGGGTGACGATGGTGCTCGCGGCCTTAAAGCGTTGCGTGATTGGGGATGCCACACGATCGCACAAGACGAGGCGTCGTCAGTCGTGTATGGCATGCCGAAAGCGGCGGCCGAACTGAATGCCGCCGAGGAAGTGTTGTCGCTCCTCAGTATTCCTCATCATCTCTTCCGTTCGCTCAGTAAACAACGGGCCGCTTAACAGTCTGACTGGGGAAATGGGTGGGCGTTGGATTGCTACAGCTCGAAACTTGCCAGGAATGAAACTTCCAGGGCCGTGACGTTTGTACCGAGAAGAGTTTCATGCTGCAATCTTCCGCCAATATGAAGTCGCGGCAAGGCATCGAAAATTCGAAGTTCGGCGTGGTACTGTAAGCGCTGAAGTTTAGCTTGTTCGATAAGCTCTTCTGAAAAACCAGATCCCATAGTGAGTTTTGCGCGGTGAGCGAAGGAATAGAGGATGTTGAGATCAAGCCCCGGCGAAAAGCGAACACGTCGTTTAAAGGCTTCACTGACCTCGAGTTCGCTCTTGAACATTGTTTGTAACAGAAGCGAGGAGAAGACCTCCCATGTGCCGCCGATGGCACCATAGACGCGAAACATATTACAGTCGCGGCAACTGAGACCGTATTCCTTAACCAATTCGGCTCGCATTCGGAAAGAAGGCTGCGGATCAAGCATGTCGAGTGGATTGCTGACAGCGATATCTTCGATTATGAACTCGCGTGGCTGCCAGCGCGCTGACTCAGGAAAATAATCAACATTCAACTGGAAGAATTCAAAGGCCGAGTGACTCAAGTACCCGACGTCTTTATCCATTAACCCATGCGCCCCGGGTTTGAACTTGAAATTCAACGATCGTTCGAGTGAGGTGCCTTCGGAAAGGCCGAAATCAAATCTCATTGGTTTATGACTGGTAAGGGGCGAGGGCGGAGCTTCGATCATAGGATCGTGCCCCTGCCCCAGTTCGTCCCGACGGAGTAGAGAGCGGCGTTCGAGGGCTTTATGGCTCGCGCTCAGTTCGCCTCGATTCCGATGACGCACCATCGCGAGGTAATCCAGAACCGTATCAAGAGTTTTCTGTTCGAAACCACCAGCGCCGATTTCTGCTGAACCATTGGGAGCGGCATTCGGCGCATTGACCGTGGTGAGGAAAGTTCTTTTCTCCGTTTCACCTAAGGAATGGTAGCGGGCGAGTAATCGTTTGCGAATTGATGGCCGATATTTTGCGTTTGCGATCATTCCGGCGTTGGCGAGAGTTTTCACTGTCTCGATAGGGACAACGTGCAAGGGAAAGTCAGCGCTCAAGCGGGTATTTGGCCTGCTCGCTTGTAGGGCCAGAAGTATCTGATAGGAGCAATTGCGTCCGGCGAAAAAATAGGGAATCTTTTCAGCAAATTTCATCTCCCATAAAATTTCCGCGAGATACTCTCGCTCGACCTGGTTGAGGGAAAGAGTGAACTCCCACACATCACGTTGCTCCATATTGTTATATTCGTGAACTTTTTCGTAGTAGGGGCCCGCGGGGAAGATGCCAGCGAAGCCACCGGTCAAACCTTTGGTAACGTAGCTAAAGGCATTGATGTTCTCATCGACTTGGGCCGCGAAGCCCAGAGTTTGATGTAGGTATGGTTCGTGGCTGAGATCGGTGAATTTTAAAAAAGTATGTCCCATCGCTGACGAAGGGTTGGAGATATATTGGGCGGCATAGACCAGAGTGATTTCTTCGGCCTCAAGGCGCAGTTTCCACATTTCGAGCGCGGGACAACGTGGCGGTTTGCGGGCGGGCCATCGCTGTTTCAGAAGTCGCCACCTTGCGGGATAGAGGCAGCGTGGATCAGGCTCGCTGTCTTTTGAAAAACGCTCAATTGATTTTGTTAACTCAATATTGGCGTCGCTATACATAGCGGTCATCAGTTGCTGCCACGCAAGTTGCCAGGTCTCACTTGAAAGACCTTGGTCTAGGTTATTTTCCTGTGCATGACCTGCTATCGCCATGAGGAGACAGGAAGAGCAAACTAATTTTCGCCCGAATCTATACCAGAATCTTTGCCAGAATCTTTGCCAGAGCCTTCGCATTTGTCCATACTGTCTGAAGAAGGTTCCGGTGGGCAAACATTCTCAACAAAAGAGAATTTACGATGAGTACTAGATATGTATGGATTATGGGTGTCATGATTTGTTTTGGCCTGAGCGAGTCATCACAGGCGTTTGATGCCGCCAAGTGTTCCAAGCTCCTCAATGGCGGGTTCTACAAAACCTATAAGTACCAGGGTATCGATGCGCCCTCGTCAAAAGCCACGAAGGATCATGGCTCGACTCAAGGCTCAAGCGAAGTGTCGACCGAGTCATCGACCGCGGTTTTGGATCCTGGGCACTGGTCGAAGTATTCTACTTATGGTGTGCAATCGACGAGTTCTTGGGGTGAGTGCAGCTTGCTTGGTCTACAGAAGCTCCGCGAAGAACGTGAACTCTACTTCGTGCAGAACAAAGACGAAATTTTGCGAGAAGTCGCGCGCGGTCGCGGCGAACACCTGCGTGTTCTCGCGACCTATACTCTTTGTCAGGATCAGAGCTACGAGGCCTTCGGCGTGAGTTTGCAGAAAGCCATGAGTGAGTTACTTCACGTCGAGAGTCTGCCTCGTCCGCAATTCGGTCGTGTCATCGATGGGCAAGTGCGTACTCATGAGAATCTCAAAGCTAATTGCCACGATTTTGGTGCGTAAACCATGCTGTCGTCGTTGATGTCGGTAAAGGCACTTTTTGTTAAACAGTCATTTGAGCTGGCTGAGATTTTTTCATTCGAAACGCGCAATAAGTATCGAATCTGTGATGAGAGTGGCAATCAGGTTGCGTTCGCAGCTGAACAACAAAAAGGTTTACTCGGTTTTTTTCTGCGTCAATTTCTTGGGCATTGGCGCTCATTTGATATTCATTTTTTCACTAATGATCGCCGGGAGTTCATGATCGCCAAGCACCCTTTTCGCTGGTTCTTTCAGCGGCTTGAGGTCTATGAGCCCAATGGACGATTTATTGGCGTGGTCGAACGTTATTTTTCGATCTTGACCAAGTATTTCAAAGTTC
>SXRI01000128.1 GCA_005793615.1 Bdellovibrionales bacterium | reverse complement strand
GGTTCCAACACCGACGTTGCCGTTGGCAAGAATGTACATTCCACTTCCCGCCGTCGAGTTGGCTTTGAAGCTTGCGAGCATTCCGTTGGTGGAAGTTCCAGTGTTGGCGACATTGAGAAGTCCGCTCGTCGAGTTCAGAGTGTTGTTCGCAGTGGCGAGGCTTAGTATGCTGCCAGTGGTGAGCGCGTTGGCGTTCACGCTGAGCGGAGTTTGCGTAACAGCCGTCGACCAATTCCAGGTTTGCGCGAAGTTCAAGTTATCAATGGTGTTGGTGGCGGTCGCCGCGGTGAGCGACGACAGTGCGACACCGCTGACGCTCGGAGTTTGCCAGCTTGGTACACCACCCGAAAGAGTGAGGACTTTGCCATCGGTGTCAGCGGCGAGTTTCGAAAGTGTGTTGGCGGCGGAAGCATAGAGCATGTCGCCGGTAGCGTAAGTGCCGGTACCAGTACCGCCGTTAGCGGCGGGGAGTGTGCCGCTAACTTCGCTGCCGAGGGCAACGGTGTTGCCGCCGGAGAGAACACCTGCCGCCGAGTTCTTGACGATGCCAGCGCTCGACATCCCACTCAGGGTCATGCCAGTGAATGTCGGGCTCGCGGCAGAGTGAATGTCTTGCGGAGCGGAGAGCGTGATGCTGCCAGCACCAGTGGTGACACTGACGCGGTTGGCGGTGCCAGTGAGGCCGGCGAGGGTAAAGCCGGTGCCATTACCGATCAAGAGTTGCCCATTGGCAGCAGTTGAAGCGTTAACGCCAGTGCCGCCGTACTGCGCGCCGACGATGCCGCCATTCCAAGTACCGCTGGTGATTGTGCCGACGCTGGTGATATTGCCTTGCACGGCAGTGGGCAGGGTTGTGCCGATCGATGGTACTCCCGTACCACTGGTGAGCAGCACACCGTCATTAGCGGTAGCAAGTCCACTTACCGCATTGCCGTTAGCACCAAAATACGCGAGTTGATTTTGTGTGCCGCTGTTGACCGTGCCCGAGCCGCTCACCGAGACGGTGATCAAGTTACCGCTGGCATCGACACCGACGGGTTGTCCAGCGCCGGTCGGAGCCGTTGAGGTAAAGTTAGTGAATTTCAAGCCCGAGGTGTTTGCCACTCCGCTGGAGAGTTCGAGTTTGGCTCCTGGCGAAGTGGTGCCGATGCCGACGTTGCCCTTTAGTGCCGTCGTGGTAATCGAGTTATTTCCAAAAACCACCGAATTTGATCCCAAACCGACGGCGCTGTCGCCGATGACGATTTCATTGCTGTCGCCGGAGGCCAAGGATTTGGTGTTGGCTCCCAGGTACACAGAGGTATTAGAAGTTGTGTTGGCAGTGGTGCCGTCGGCAATGAAACTGCCCGATTGATAACCAAGGGCCGCGCTGTTGTACCCCATGGTGTTTTTGCCTAAGGCCCACGATCCCATTGCTGAGTTTTGAAATCCAGTCGTATTCTCAGTCAGAGCATAGGCACCACTTGCAGAGTTCTTATAACCACTGGAGTTCGCGTAGAGAGCGGCAAAACCCATAGCATTGTTGAACGATCCAGTGGTGGAGGTGTAGAGAGCTGCTTGGCCGATGCCTGAATTGGCATAGCCTGTGGTCATATTGAAGAGGGCCTGGTTGCCGATACCGGTATTGTAGTAACCTTCATTGCCTGTCGTGTGACTTAGGAAGCCGCCGCCGTTTCCGTAAAACAATGAGCCAGCAAAGGCGGTGGGACTATAAACTGTCGTCACCCCATGGATGGCGATTTTGCCGGCGACGTCCAGGGCCTGAGCCGGGGATGAAGTTCCGATACCGACATTGCCGCCAGTCGGAGCTAGAACGAGGTATCCTTTGGTCGCGTGCGCAGTCGAGTCAATTGTGAAATTCTCGCTCGCTGCTGTGCCGCCAGTGAGTGTTTGGCCTCCGGCGCGGCCCGCGAGAAGCGCATACTGCGTGAATGAGTCAGCACTGAGCAGCGACCATTGCGGAACTCCCGCGCCGGTAGAAGTCAACACAGCGCTATTGCTCGGAGCAAGCACACTCATGTTACCCGCGCCGTTTTACCATATAATAGAGAGTTCGTTGCAACGCTTGTAAGTCCAGTACCACCATACGGCACAGTCACTGTCGGAAGGCGTGCAACACCCAGTGTGCCACTCGCAATGTTGCTCGCGTTCGTTGTATCGGTCGTCGCCGAAGTCGCCAGCGTTGTCCAAGTCATCGGAGCCGCAGCGCCACCACCTGAAGTCAGCACTTGAGCGCTCGTGCCAGCATCAACAGGTAAATTAAAGTTATATGTGCCAGCCGCCGCTTGTGGGTTGATGCTCACCGTGCCGCTGGTGTTACCGTTCAAGTTCAAGCCACCAATCACCGAGCCCGCTTGACCCAAGCTAAGAACGCCGTTGTTGGCGGTGACATTCGCGTTACCACTCACCGCCGAGCCAGTCGCATTGTAGAATGCCATTTGATTGAGTGTGCCGGAGTTTACCGTACCCGACCCAGATACTGAGACGGTGATTAAATTGCCCGAGGCATCGACACCCACTGGTTGGCCGGTGCCGGTCGGAGCTGTCGAGGTAAAGTTGGTGAACTTAAGACCTGAGGTGTTGGCGACCCCGCTTGATATCTCTAGCCGTTCGCCAGGGTTTGTGGTGCCGATACCGACGTTGCCGGCAGCCGTGATGCGCATGCGCTCCTGGCCTTGGTCAATGGTTTCCGAGTATGTCGTTGCCGTGTGAAATTTTAGGAGGGTAGCATCAGGACGCCCCCAGGTGCCACCACCAATAAATAAACTACGATTAATGCCATCATCCCAGGTGCCAAGGCCGGAGAATGGGGCGTTGGTTTGAGTTTTGCGTTTACCGGTGATCATTCCGCCGTTGGCACTGCCGCTTGCGATATTGTAGCCGATTGTGAGCGCATTGTAATCAGAGCCAGCGACCACTTCTAATTTTCCTTGGGGGGAGGTCGTGCCAATACCAACCTCACCACCGTTTGGCGCTAAGACCAATTTTCCCTTGGTTGCATGTGCCGTCGAATCCAAAGTTAGGTTTTCACTGGCAGCAGTGCCGCCGGCTAAAGACTGCCCACCAGCACGTCCTGCAAGAAGTGCGTACTGCGTGAACGTGTCGGCCGAAAGCAGCGACCATTGTGGCACTCCGCCAGCGGTGCTGGTGAGCACCCCACTGTTGGTCGGCGCCAACGAACTCATCGCGCCCGTGCCGTTACCATATAATAGAGAGTTCGTTGCCAAACTAGAAATTCCGGTGCCGCCGTTGGCGACTCCAAAAGTTCCAGTAGTGATTTTGTTGGCGTCGAGAGCAGGAATGTCGCCCGCGACCAGGGAACGGAAGGTCGGGTTACCAGCCGAGCCATTTGGTGCAGCGAACACAAGGTTGGCTGATTGCGAGCCGAACGCCGAGCCGGTCACCGTGATGTTTGAACAACTCCATGAGCCAGTGGGCGAAACAAAGGTCAGAGTTTGATTGGCGGAGCAGTTGGCCGGCATTTGCGATGAATCGATTTTACTACTTAAAGATGTCGACAGGCCTGAGATATCGCCGGTAGCGAGTTGCGCCGCTACATACTGACTAGTGCCATCCCATCGCAGGACCTGACCGGCGCTACTCGGCGCCGTAGCATTGACAGATTTTCCCTGAATCTTCGCCACCGTAAATGCGCCGGTGTTGAGCATGGTGACGTCGCCCCCGGGCGCTACCGCAGTCGCAGTACCACTGCCGTTACCGACCCAGATGCTACTATCAGCAAGCGTGGAACTGAGTTTGGAATTAAAGGTCGTCCAATCGGCACTCGAGAGATAGCCTCCTTGGGTGCCGTTGGCTTGTTGAATGGCGATGATCGGTGCGGAGGCCGTGCCCGAGTTCAAAACTGGCGAGGTCACACCTACAGAGGTCAATGTCGCCGCAGTTGGTGTGGTCCATGTGAGATTCCCAGCGGTGTCCGAAGTAAGAACCTGGCCGTTTGATACCGGTAAGGCACCCGGAAGAATCAAGCCATAGTTGGCAGCTAAACCGGCGGGTGCCGTGAACTGTACATATTTGGTGGCACCATCGTAGATGCGAAGGTTGTTGGTGCTGTTGGTGACAGAGCTGACTCCGCCTGAGGTAACGATATTGCCACTGGTGTTGATCGCTGTTGTGCCGGCGATGGTGCCCGACGTGATCTCGTTTCCGGTCACGGTGCCAGTCGCAGTACTGGTGTTGAAGGTCTGCACGGTAGTGCCATCATAGTATTTTAGTTTATTTGAAATGGTATCGAACCAAATAGCGCCCGATGTAGGCGAACCGGGTTGGCTGGCCACCGATGGCATCTTTGCTCCGAGGCTGCTGGAGACGGTGACGTATTGGGTGCTGGTGCCATTGATCAGGGCCGTCAGTGAGTTGAGTTGACTCAAAGTGAAGGGTGTTAGATTTGACCCCGCGGCACTGTCATCCACCCGGAGAAGGTTGTTAGCCGTTAGGCCAGAGACGGTCGCGGCATCCATCGCCAATGCGGTCTGGGCGATGGTCTCAGGGGTAAACGAGTCCCAAGTCGTGCCGTCGAAGGTAAACGACAAGACGAACTGCCGGGTGTCGTAGGCGTTGGTCGGAGTATAGGGCCCGCCCGAAAGACAGGTGATGGACGAAGAACCATTTTTGAAGGCCGTGGTAAACGAGCCGGAAGTCGTATCGCCTTTGCCGAGCGGGATGGTGAATGCGCCTTCAATCGAGGTCGAAATCGAATTATGGGTTTCTTCGTAGAGCAGACAGGTGCCATCCGGTGATTTGATCTGCACGCGAAAAATCGGATTTTGACTGGCGACCGCTTCGCCCTGCGGATTGGTGAGCTGACCGTGGTAGTAAAGCGCCTGTGCCTCGGCCCGCGAACTGATTGCCGTGAACATCACCAAACCGGCTAGCAGTACTGAAATTCGCACCCAAAAACAACTTAGACAATTCATTGTGAACCGCCGCTGGTTTGTGTTTGGGTGATTGGCGAGATTTTTTGCATGTAGCCGAGAGTGACACTGGTGTTTTTCGCACTCGAGACGCGATCGAGACTGCTCTTCAGTTTGTAACCGGCGGCCAAAGAGGTCGCCTGGCGGCCGCTGAAACTGGAAAGATAACCGTTGGCGGGGATCGAAGGACGAGTTTCGCCTTGCGAAGACAAAGCTGTCACATCCGGCGTGAACTTAAGACACGCCGTCGAAGCGAGAGCGAGCGCGGCGAGCGCGCCAATTCGTAGAAACGTTCCGCAACGAGACATCAACCTCTCCAAATTGTCAGCAAAACTACTCAATATTAGTCGGTATAAATGCGCCTAAACTTGAAACTTCGGCGTCGATTTTCTGCCTGTCTCGAAGCGGTACTGGATTTTCGTAAGATCTTAAAAAAACTCATAAAAATGAAGTCCTGGTCAGGAGTTCTGGGCTCGCTGGGAAATCCCGAAATTCCGAAATGAGATCGGGAGGTTGCCGAAATGAAATCGCTTATGCAAAAACTGGCGATCGCCGTGTTGCTGTCTTTCAGCTGCGCGGCCGGCACTCTCTTTTGGTACTTTCGTGAAACTAAACAAAATTCAGCGAGTTCCACGCCGTTGGTTGCCCAAGCGGCAGAGGTGAATAACGAGGTGCTGCGTCGACCGGCGGCGCGTCTGCTCTGGGAAAGTGTCAATACGGGCGATGACCTGCATGACGGCGAAACAATTCGTACTTCGGAGAACGGCGATCTACGGATCCGGTTCGACGATGGTCGTTACATCGAACTTGAGCCCGAGTCGCTCGTGGTTCTGCAAAAATCCGAACGCGCAATCAGTCTCGATCTTCTTGAGGGTTCACTTTTCGTGGATGCCAAAGCAGTTAACGGAGATGCGGATTCGCTCGTTCTCAAGTCGGGGAATAAGAGTGTCGATCTTTCCGGTGCGAAGGCCTCGCTCAGTCGCGGCGCCGGGAACCGTCTCGATGTCGAAGTTCTCGAAGGCAGTGCCAAGCTCAAAGACACTGGCGGCAAAGCGCGCGAACTTAAGAAGGGCGAGCAGTCGTCTCTTGGCTCCACTCAAACCTCTACGACGAGGATTGAAATCCTTTCGCCCTCAACACAGCAACCGCACTTTCTCCACTCCAACTCCGGAAACAAAGTCCGTTTCCGCTGGAAGGGACTTGATCCCTCTTGGAAAGTTCAACTACTCGTCGGTCCAACGCGTCGGCAAATGAAAGCTTTAGTCGAGAATGATCCAGAGCAAGCTGATACGGCGATAGCCGCAGTGCCTTACGGAAAACACTGGTTTTCTCTCGTGGCGCGATCGCGCACATCAGACGAGGTGATGCAGACAAGCGTCGCCTATCGTATCGAGGTACGTGGTCGGCCCCCGGTCCTTCTCAGCGCCCCCGCCAATGACACTGTGGTTGCCGTGGACAAAGCACCGGCGCAAGTTGAATTCAAATGGCAGCAGCAGCCGGGTGCGAAAATGGTTCAGCTCAAGGTCGGGTCCGATCCGCTCTTGACAAAGATGGTCTTCGCCAAAGAACTCTCCGGCAATGAAGGTATCCTGAGTCCTGATCTCGCCGAGGGAGTTTATTTCGCGCGAGTGGTGACTCACTATCCGGAGTTTCCCGAACCAGAACTGAGTCCGCTGTACAAATTCTCGGTACGCGTGCGTGCGGTCATCGCGAAACCGCCAGCGCGGATCACTTGGACCATTCCGGAGTCACGCCATGTGCAGGTTTTCGGTCTAACGCCAGAACTAGAACTCTCGTGGCGCCCTGAGGCGCGAACAGATGAGATCGTCGGCTACCGTCTTCGACTTAAGCGGGTAAAGGATGATTCCGTCGAGAAGTCAGATGAAGAGGCTCTGCGCCAAAGTTTCAAAGAACCGATGGCGAAGGCAAAACTTTTGCAGGCCGGTCGTTACCTCGCAAGTGTCGAAGGCGTCGATCAGTACGAACACGTCGTCGGTCAGTCGGAAGCAATTGAAGTCACTTCCATCGAGGCACCTCTTTTGCCTGCCCCGCTGCTACTGCCCAAAGAAGATCCTATTCGCTCTGGTTCGGACGGACGAATCGAGCTGAAATGGCAGCCGCTCGAGGGCGCCAAGGAATATCAACTCGTGATCACGAATAAATCCGGTCGCGAACTCTTTAATAAACGTCTGACAACGACGCTCGTGCCGTTTAAAAACCTGATGCCCGGTTCCTATTCGGTGAAGCTCGATGCCTATGACCAATGGGGGCGAATGAGCCAGCCGAGTGCTGCGCGAACCCTGGTGGTTCCCGATAAGTCCGGATTGAAAGCTCCGACGGTGAAAAGGATCAAGGTGGACTGATGGTCAACTTGATTCTAAGGCTCTTCATTTTAGTTGTTTTCATGAATTTGCTCGGCGGAGTTACTTCAGCGAGGGCCGAGATTTATCTACGTTCAGTCAACTTTGAGTGGGAACCGATCGAAGGAGCTCAGTCCTACGAACTTATCATTCGCCGAATCGGTAGCACGGTCGGTGGAAAGGACCTCAAGTTCAAGCTCAGCGCAAACAATTGGAGTGGCCGGCTTACTCCGGGACACTATGAGATGAGCACGCGCTCGCTTGATAGTCGGGGAGTTCCCGGGGAGTGGTCGCCGAATGCGCCGTTTGATGTCACCCTTGAAAAACCAGTTTTGTTGACCCCAAAAGATAATGAGGCTCTTTCCGTGACTGCTGCCGAATCAGCGGAGACGATTTTCTCTTGGCAACCGGTTGGTGGCGCCACGTCTTATCAGCTTGAAGTGGCGAGTCGCGACGGTATTTTTAAGTTCAAAGAAGAAACCAGCGATGTGTCACTTCGTCGCGACTTACCAGTGGCGAAACAGTTTAAGTGGAAGCTGAAGGCGATCGGCCCCGATGACCTGGTGAGTGAAGTTGAAAGTGGATTTTCATTGGTAGGCGCCCGGATCGAGCAAGCGAACTTCGAACTTCCTGAAAACGAATTTGTGCGCGAGCTCAAATGGACGGCACCCGAATATGCCACGAGCTACGACATCGAACTTCGTCGTTTAGATGCGAGCAAGAAGAAGTGGGACAGTGTTGCTGTCGCTCGCGACCTCAAAGAGCCGATCTTTCCGATCGATCAAAAATTGCCCGGAGGGACCTACCAGGCGACCATGCTTGCCAAGGGCGAGCTTCGCAAATCGTCGCCTGCCGCCCAGATGCGCTTTCGGATTCGGCACGGCGACCGCTCGCCGGCATCCGAGTTTACCGCCGAAATCCGTAAGTCCATCGATCGCGTCAACGGCTGGTACGGGGTCGCTAGCTACTTGATCACCGTGATCTCCTACAGCTCGACCTATTTTGACAACACTAAAGCCTCGGCGACCAAGTTCAGTGCCATTGGTGGTACGGGGCGCCTGGGATTGGGATATTTCTTACGGGAAAAGTCCTGGGGATTTCTTGGAATCGGAGATCTATCTGGTTTCACCAGCAACCAAGAACAGAACCTCACTTATGCAGCATCCGAGTTGAGCGCTGTATGGCGGCGACACATCTCGCAGCGAACCGAACTGCGTCTGCAATTCGGGGGATTCTACAAAGAGCAGCCCGTCGCTATCGGTGATGCCACAAGTCGGAAGGTGAATTCGTACTCCAATGTCGCCGCACTCGGGCCTCATCTGGGTGTTGAGTTCTGGTATTCACTTACGGCTAAGCTCGGTTTTCAGTTCAACGGGCATCTTTATCAGAGTTTAAGTGCCTTTTCGACTCCCAACGGTCAGCCGATTGAACCGACGCTGTCGTCGCAAGTGGGCTTTCTCGGCTCCTATCGCCTCGGGCCGAGGGCGACGGGGCTGATGGGGTGGGCCCGTCGCGATGATCGCGCGCGCTACCTCTCGACCTCAGGTAAAAGCAACGACATTGAGATTTCCGGAAATTATTTGAACTTCTTTTTGGAATATGGATTTTAGGAGTTGAGTTTATGAGAGTACCAATTGGTGTAAAGCTGGCGATCATGACCGTTCTCATTCTTCTCGCGGTCGCGATTCCGAGTACGCAGATCACCTCGAAGAATTTCGCGGAAACGGTGAGCCGTCGCGAGGAGAACATCAATCTGGACTCGGCGGCAGGAAGAGCCTCGCACATCGAGAGCATTCTCGAAAATTGGATTGATAAAACCAAAACCGCGGCAGGCGCGCTGATGAACGGCAGTGATTCCAAGGAAGCCAGTCAACAAAAGACAGACCTTGGCATTCTCTCGGATCGAGGATTTTTCGCAATCGAAGTGCGTAAAGTCGACGGTACGGTCGAGAGAAAGATCGTGAAAGATGCGCTACTAGCCGAAATCTGCGGGCAAACTCCAGTGGCGTCGGCCGCGACCAATGCTGGCACTTCTGCTGG
Source organism: Bdellovibrionales bacterium (assembly GCA_005793615.1). GTDB lineage: Bacteria > Bdellovibrionota > Bdellovibrionia > Bdellovibrionales > JAMPXM01 > SXRI01. Next base: position 4,341 of record SXRI01000128.1, on the reverse strand, counting down.
CACTTCGGGGGTCCCTGGTCGTCGCTGTGGTGCCGAGGGTTTTCATGAGATTGTCGCGCGTGCGGGGTTTCCGGTTGCGAGCGTGATCGATGGAAATGTTGAAGTGTAAAACGTGACTCTCGGCAGTGGCCATGCCGCATTTCTTCTCGGGATTCCACTCATCAAAGATGAAAACGGTCGGATTTCGCATATCGCCTTGGCTGCGATCGATCTCATGGTTTTACAAAAACCTTTCAATCAGTCCGACTACCGCACCTTTTTTGCGACTGACAAACGCGGCGTTTTACTCGCGCATTCGGAAGAAAGCCGCGTGCTGGCCCGGCAGGATTTTTCAAGCGCCGAGATCGTCGCCTTCGCGGGCGCGAGTCCCCTCGGTAAGGCTCAGCGGCGAACCAATGATTCCTATCGACAGTCGGCGGCCTACAGTGCTTTTTCTAAGACTAAGCGAGGCGTCACTGTTTTTGCCGAAAGTCCGGAAGATAAGATTCTGGAGCCAGTGAAGGACGCTAAGCGCGATGCCGTATTGGTGGCGGGGCTGGTTTTGGCGGTGATTCTTTTCTTCGTGCCGTTCATCGCCGGAAGTCTCACCTCGCAGCTCGCGAAACTCGTGCGTTTGATCGACGTGATTTCGACCGGAAACTTCGACGTCAACGCTTCAGCGCAGATTCGCTCCTGGTTTCGCGACGAAGTGACCTCTTTGGCTAGCGCCTTTGATCACATGACCGCAGGCTTAAAAGAGCGTGACAAGGTTAAAAGTCTTTTCACCAAATTCCATGGATCGAGTGTCACCGAAGACATTCTGAAAGGTGAGGGCGGTCTCAAGGGGCAGCGTAAGGAAGTGTTGGTATTCTTCTCCGACATCCGCGGTTTCACGGCGTACTCGGAAAAACGCGATCCTGAAGAGGTCGTAGAAATGCTCAACGAATATTTCGCGGTCATGGTCGGAATCATCAACAAGAGCGGCGGGGTGGTTGATAAATTCATTGGTGACGCCATCATGGCGATCTGGGGAGCACCGCATGCGACCGAGAACGACGCCCACAAGGCGGTCATGGCGTGCTTGCAGATGCGTATAGGGCTCGATGAACTCAACCTGCGTCGCACCCAGGCCGGAAAAACACCGATTCTCATCGGCATGGGCCTACACTCCGGTTCGGCGATCTCCGGCACGATCGGTTCAAGTGAACGAATGGAGTACACGGTGATCGGCAATACCGTGAACACCACATCACGTATCGAAGCTTCAACCAAATCGTTCGGCACGGATCTTCTGATATCCGAAGATGTTGTCAGTCGCACGGGAGACAATTTCTGGATGGAGTATGCCGGTTCGGCTGAACTTAAAGGGCGAAGCGAAGACATCAAACTCTTTAAGGTGCGCGGCTACAAAGCCGAGAACGGTGAAGTCATTGAGGTTAAGACTCCCTATTCGCAGTTCGAAGCTGAAGATGCCGACAAAGTGAAAATTAAAGAAAGCGCTTAGTGGGCTCTTGAAAGAGCCCGGCCTCACGCTTCTAGTAGAGTTCGGGCTTGGTTCAGTTGTCGCTCGACCGCGCTACTGGCGGTGCCACCGGGAGTCTGTCTGGCTTCCATCGCGGCAAAATGTTTGAGTCGAGCGGGGGTGGTATCATCAAAAGCGGCATTGAAATTCTTCAATTCCAATGTAGTTAGGCTTTCGAGAGTGCGCCCGTGAGTGAGACAGAAGTTAACGATTTGACCTACGATGCTGTGGGCTTCGCGAAAGGGAACACTCTTCTCTACCAGACAATCAGCGAGGTCGGTAGCGTTGGAGAAGTCGCCGTTGAGCGCGGCCGCCATGCGTTCTGTACGGAACTCAGCGCCCTCGATGCAAATGCGCATCAAGCGCGTGCAGGCGAGGGCGTTGTCGATTCCGGTGAAGAGGTGTTCTTTATCCTCTTGCATATCGCGGTTGTAGGCGAGCGGTAGACCCTTCATCATCACCAAAAGACCGTTGAGCGCGCCGTATGAACGTCCGGTGCGGCCGCGAATGAGCTCAGCGACGTCGGGGTTTTTTTTCTGTGGCATGATACTGCTGCCGGTGGTGACGGAATCATCGAGGCGAATGAAGCCAAATTCAGGTGTTTGCCACAAGACGATTTCTTCTGCCATACGCGAGAGGTGCATGGCAAGGATCGAGCCGGCAGCCAAGGCTTCGATGGCAAAGTCTCGGTCGGCAACCGCATCGAGGCTATTTTCAGAAATGCCACGAAAACCGAGTTCGTTCGCAACAGCACGGCGATCAAGCCGATGCGGCGTGCCTGCCAGTGCCGCTGAGCCGAGCGGCAAAACCAAGGTGCGTTCGATGACTTCATTAAAGCGGGAGCGATCGCGCTCGAACATCCAAAAATACGCCAGCAAATGATGTGCAAGGCTCACCGGCTGGGCATGTTGCATGTGTGTGAGCCCTGGCATTGGAGCATGGGTGAACTTCTCGGCGGCAGTCACTAACCATTTCTGCAGGCGCTCGATTTCGATCGTGAGAGCACTGAGTTGTCGGCTCAAATAGAGGCGAATGTCAGTGGCGACTTGGTCGTTGCGGCTTCTACCTGTGTGTAATTTGCCGGCAACCGGACCAACGTCTTCCTTCAGAAATCTCTCGATTTCCGAATGAACATCTTCAGCTGTCGGCGAGAACTTCAGTTCGCCTGAGGAGATGCGTTCACGCACTCGCCCAAGGCCAGAGATAATCTGCGCGGCTTCGGCTTCGGGGATGACGCCAGTCTGGCCCAGCATGCGGGCGTGCGCCAGACTGCACTCGATATCAACCTCCCAGAGGCGTGAGTCTTGTGCAAGTGAACTGGCGAAAGTCTCGACTTCCTCGTGGGTTGGCTTATCAAACATCGCGCCCCAAAGTTTTTTGCTGCCGCCGGACTGACTCACAGACTCACTCACTGATGGCCACCATGAAGTTTTTGTTCAAGGTGCAGGAACATGCGTGCTTGAAGAGCGAAGTTCTGTACTTGGCCGGTGCTCAGGCGTTGATCGAAACCAGTCGAATCGAATGACGCAAGTTCCTCAGAGTACAACGCCCACGGGCTTGTGCGGCCATAGACTTGGCAGGCGCCACGATGAAGCTTGAGGCGAACGTCGCCACTCACACGAAGCTGAGTTTTATTGATGAACCCTTCGAGATCGTCTTTCAAAGGATCAAACCAACGGCCTTCATAAGCGAGACCGCTCCACTCTTGATCGACGAGCTTTTTAAAACGGCGCTCTTCGCGGGTGAGTACCAGAGCTTCAAGGGCCTCGTGCGCTTTCAGCAGCACCGTCGCCGCCGGACACTCGTAGTTTTCACGAACCTTGAGGCCGAGCATGCGATCTTCCATGACATCGATCCGACCGATGCCGTGCTCGCCCGCAATCTTATTGAGTTCGATAATCAATGCCGCTGGCGAAAGGGCGTGACCGTCAATGGCGATGGGTGAGCCGTCTTTGAAGCTGAGGGTGAGCTCACGTACTGTGGGAGTAGCGGTTTCAGTACCTTTAGTCCACTGGAAGATCTCTTCTGGCGGAGCGAAATCGGGATCCTCGAGACGACCGCCTTCGATCGAGCGGCCCCAGAGGTTTTCATCGATGCTCCAGATTTTCTCTAGGCTCTGTTGAATCGGTACATTGTGTTTGAGGGCGTACTCGATCTCCCACGAGCGAGTCATGTTGCGTTCGCGAACCGGGGCATGGATCGTTGCTTCGGGCATGAGGCTGCGAATCGCGACCTCGATGCGGAACTGATCGTTACCTTTTCCAGTGCAACCGTGTGCGAATGCCGTGGCTCCGAGTTTCTTTGCGACCTCCACAGCTTTCGCGGCGATCAATGGCCGTGCGATAGATGTGCTCATCGGATAACCCTGGTAGTCGCCATTGGCGTGTAAGGCGGCAAAACAGAATTCACGCGCGAACTCGTTTTTCGCATCGACCGTATAATGTTCTGTGCTCATGGCTTTTGCTTTGGCTTCGGCTTGGGCAATATCGCTTGCGGGTTGGCCGACGTCGACGGTGACGGTGATCACGCGCTCATAACCATATTCTTCGCGCATCAATGGAATGCAAACCGATGTATCAAGACCACCTGAATAAACCAGGACCACCTTCTTCATGCCGAAATCCTCCACAACACTGAGTGAGTTTGTTGTGCATAGATATGCATAAAAAAGCCATTAAGTCCAAAAAAATATTGACGGAGGCGGGTCTTGTACCTAAATATGCATCTAGATGCATAAATATGAGGACAATATGCAGATGGCCTTAGGTCAGAAGCAACAGTCAAATCAACAGTCAAATCAACAGTCAAATCAACAGTCAAATCAACAGTCAAATCAACAG
>SXRI01000127.1 GCA_005793615.1 Bdellovibrionales bacterium | reverse complement strand
TCAATCGACTCTCACGCGACATCTATCCTGAAATTTTCCGAACGTGACCCGCGCCAATGTAAGCTTCTATGGCTAACCAGACACGAAAGCCATGACCAGAGCCAATTCCATGCAAAGGTTAGCTTGAAATTTCTCCGGACAGCCGTGAATTTGTTGAAACAGAGCGCAAGAGATTCAAGAGGTTATCGGTACTCGGACTGACTGAACATCCATTCAGGAGTTTGGTTTCGACAAAGTCATTTCCCAAAACGTCTCTTAAGCGCTTGAGGATGTGGCTGCTGGGTAGGAAGAGTGAAGCGCCGCGAGTGTACTGAGTCCGATCCGTAATGCTCATGGCAAGAATGCCCGCGATTTTCCCTTGCGAGTTGATCAGTGCTGAGCCGCTCGCGCCGACCTCACTGTCTGTAGAGCTATAGAGAAAGTGCTCGTCGATCTCACTCAGCGCCTCTGGCGAATAGTGTGGATGATCATTTTTCGTATACACCCGGCCGCCGGTGGCAACAGGTTGATAGACAAACTCGCTGCGATTCACCCGAGTCGAGAGGTTTGGAAACGATAAACTCCAAACTTGTGCGCCAGTGCCGATCGTCTGGGTGTCAATGGTCCCGTCAATGGCGAGGCACTGGGGAGGATGCGAGAAGTACTCAAAGGCGTTAGGGGTCGCCGAGGTGTCGAGTGCCGACGGGGGAGCGGGCTCCACCTTTAGTAGAGCGAAATCGCCGTGATCACCAATGCCAACGTAACCTTTCTGTCGATACTCATGATAAATTTCGGGGTATTTTTTCTTGAAATCTCCTCTGAGATAATCAGGAATCCAACCTTTCGCACCGAGGGCGACGATTCGTGCTTCGAGTGGCTTTTTTCCTGGAGCTCCCTCGTTCAACAGGCAGCGAACATCCTTGAGTCTTGATTCGTTGACTTCAAAGGCGACGAAGGGATGGCTGTAGTATTTGGTGTTCGGAACTTCGATTTTTTTATAGGCGAACCGATTGTAGCGAGAGCCGTCGAATTCCATCGCCCCTGTGATGCAGCCTTCAATGCAATGAAGGGCTGTTAACAGATAGCCATCGTTGGATACCCAGGTGTGTGAGCAACTTAGAGAGTTAAAATCGCCGATTACCATGCGCAGAAACGGGCTATTGCGGACGTTGGCTGGATTTCCAGATTGATCCCTCAGAACTTCGAATTCGCCGGCCGAGGCACTTGCCACCGAAAGAATGACCGACAGCCATGCCGCCAAAAAAACTGACGGAAAGGCGATGCGGTTATTGGTGGTGCGGCTGAAGATCACGGGCATTTTCTGGTCATCCTTGGGAGTGTCCTCTGAATAGGGCAAAAATGGATCAAGACACTATACAGGATCTACGTCCGGCCTTCACCTGTTAGGATTTAGACAACCGGCTGTCGCGATTTTGGTCACTTCGTGAAATTTTTTTCCCGTCCGCTCTTGTCTGGTCCTTGAGCGAAGTCGCGGCAATCACTACGCTTCACGCATATTAAAATGCCATCAGAGAATTGGATTATTGACCACGGTCTTTGCTATAAGGTGGTTTTGCCTTTTAACAAACTACTTTTGCCACTACAGGTCTGCGTAACAGACCGATGGAGATCCCCAATGAAAAACCAAGTCTTAATGATCTTAGCCTTTGCCTATATGTTTTCGTTTGCTTCGCGGGCATTCGCCGCGACTCCTGATTTCGTGTGCCTGGAACAGAGCGGGTTTCGCTATGAGTTCTTTTTTAGCAAATTTACCGAGATTCATATCTTCGATGAGAAGGGCCAGGCGTTGGACCACTTGGATGGCCTCAAAGTCGAGCGAAAATTCAAAAAATCAAATCCCGTCAAAGAACAGTTTGCCTTTGTCTATGCTGACGGTGGCAATAAGGTTGCCGTGATCGAGTTCGAAGCCGGTAAAACTAAAGGGCGCGGCGAAATGATCGACAACGATCAAAAGATGACCTGCGTGCGAAGTGCTGCCTCAGCCAAAAACTAACCGTCTGGCTCTATGAGAGTTTGTTTGTGAAAAAAAAAGGGGAGACGAACATGCTCTCCCCTCTCAATAGGACAGTGAACTTAATGATCCCCGCGCTTACTGAAGAGCCGCGAGGGCCTTTTTATAAGTCGCAGAAAACCCGTTGATACGGTCATATATCGTATCAAGCGCGATATCCGGTAACACCCCTTGATTCTCAAGATACTTGCCGTCGGCGTCGAGAACCAGAGATTCGGTCTGAGTCATCATGATCTGCGAAACCGGTGAGGTGCCGTGCATGACAACGTTGCCGCCGGCGCCCATGGTTTGTGAGCCTATGATCGTACCCATTTTGTTGTCCCGGAACATGGCCGCGAAGATGTCGCACATCGAAGCACACATTTCGTTAACCAAAAGAACACGCTTGATCTCTGAATCAAGGCAGCGACGTTCACTTTGGCAAAGGGCTTTGTCTTCATTGAGAATGAAGGGATCAAGTTCGGTCGAAGAAATCGGCCGAGAGATTCTTAAGCCGGCCTTTTGATCTTCATTAAGAATACGATAAACACGCGCTGCAAGTGTGCGTCGACTGTCTGAGCCAGTACTCGTGCCTGCTCGGTAGAGCGAGTCGGCATGAAAGGCATTCATCCAGTTTTCATTAAGAGCCATTTGCAGGGTGGGGTAAACAAGGGGCTTAGTGGTAAGAAGGTTGGCCATGCGTAAGCCGGCCACTAGGCTTCCGCCGCCGTTATTGAGTGTATCGTAGATCACGCCCTTCACTTTGAGTTTGCTGAACTTGCGGTGCAGTTCAGAGAGAGCCTGGGCGGCTTGTTTGTCGTCAACACTAAAGGTCTCGATGCGGATGTAGCCGATTCGAGTTCCGTCTTCTTGGATAAAGACACGTGCCGCAAAGAGTTCGCTATCGACTTTGAGACTGCTCGTGCTCGCGAGAGCTTTTTCGACAGGCAAAGGGTCGCCGTCTTTGGCTTTGTTCTCGGCAGCGAAGAGGTCCTGTAGGAAGCGTAAAGTCGGGTTGAAGTTATACTTTGTGAAGGTGTTGGTGAGGAGAATCTGCACGCGCGAACCTGGATTCATGCGGTAATCATCCATGAGCTTCAGGAGATAGGTAAAAAGCTCATTACCCATCCATATGGGCGAAACGAGAATTTCACCCTTCTTGGTGTGTTCATCCTTATGATCGCTTTTGGTGTTTTTCGCCTTTTGTGCATCTTGTTGTTCCTGCTGAAACTGCACCAGGTCTTTGATCGTCCATGGCAGGTTCACGTTCAAGAAATGCCCGCTGCGGAAGATTTTGAGTTGCACAAACTCGGCCGTTGGAAGCGGGTGCGTGTAAGAGGAACGCACCGGAAAGATCGGTCCGGCCTGCATCATCGAGCTATTGCTTTGGCCAAGGTTTCCAAACGGTAGGATTTCGCTCGCAAGATATTCGGCAACGGCTCTGCCGTCGATTTCGACGATGTAATCATCGACGCGAATCGGGAAGTCACCACTGTCATTTGTCGTAGGTAGAATCTTGGTGACGTGCAGGAGCGTTTGCAATTGAAGGGGTTTACCCGGTTCCGGTGTCGGTGAAGGTTCTGGAGTTTTAGGATCGGGCTGTGTTCTGCGTACGGGCGGGTTGGCGAGATCAACACGTTCGGTTTCAGTCATGAAGCCGAGGTAAGCGACTTTGGCCAGTTCGGGAAGCGTTGTGCCGCCCGACATGGTGCTGGTGTGTGCGTCGCCGAAGCGGTTCACGCAGCGGCTCAAGTGTGAAACGAAAGCATCTGGTTTGACGATGGTTTTTGCTTGTTCGGAGCACTCTTTCTTGGCTTGCGCGAGCGACATGCCGAATTGCTTTTCCTTCCAGCCCGCCGGCGCATAGTTACGCTCAAAGACGCCAAAGACCCATTCGATGTCGGCGGTTTTTTCAAGATCGTTCAAATCATGTGCGGGGAGGCCGCAGCCTGCTAATAAACTCCCAAAAACAGCAGCGCAAACTCCAGCGAAAACACGAATAGACAGCATCCGAACCTTAGCTCTTGCCAAGCGCATAAAACGTCCTTTCTTTTGGTTTTCCAAAAGGTAAGCAAACTTAATTCATTGAATTTCTGCGCTAGGCTTAAGTCAACGCGACCTGGGCTGTTCTAGACCAAAATCGACGTAACTTGTTAAGAAGGCCCCTCTGTCTAGATGGAGGCCTTAGTCGAAAGCTTCGGCTAAAATATTGGCGGCATCAAAGCCGTCTTCCGCCAGGCGTGCCTTCACATCTTTGATCATCCCACCGTTACCGCAGAGGTAAAAGGTGGTCGGAGTTTCCCGATAATTGAACTCGCTCAGAAAGTGTTGCACATAACCTTTTTTACCGGTCCAGGAATCATCGGCGCGAGAGAGCACGAATTCATAATCAAAGTCTTTGAACTCACGCTTCAAGCTATCGAGTTCTTTACGGTAATAAATGTCGTTTGCGGTTCGCATACCCATCAAGACACGGTAACGAAGATCGGGGTACTTCTTGAGATTGGATTCGAGATAACAAAAATGTTGGCTGATGCCGGAGCCGGTGCTGAGCATGACGATCTGCTGCGTAGGAGGTTCTTTGAAAAACAGCCGACCAAAGGGGCCGGTAAAGTCCAGGAGCTCGCCGCCTTTGAGTGTCCACACGAAGTTCGAGGCCAAGCCATTCTCGATATGGTTAAAGATCAAGCGAAAACCATCGCGTTGCTGGTCATTGGAGGCGATCGAGTAGGCTCGAAGTGCCGGTTTCGGCTCTGCCGGAACATGGAGCATCACGAATTGGCCGGCGCGAAATTGAAACTGGTTCGGTTCTTCGCATTTTAAGAAAAGCTCACGAATGCGGCTGGTGTAGTCGCGAATCTCGACGACTCGCATTTTATAGATCTGGCGTCCTTTGGGTTTGTTGCCCTCAGGCGTTTGTGGGGTGTCGGCAGTCATGAGTTCTTGATCTCCATAGCGTTATTACTATGATTAATCAGAACTCAACGCGGGAATCAATCTTTACGAGTACGATGGAGTTCGTAGGCGTGTTTCTTATAGAGTTCAATCGCTTCGAGGATGACCTTATGGGCCTCATCGCGGTCAAGAAAGCCACCGACTTTAACGGTTTTATTTTCCAAGACCTTGTAGTCCTCAAAAAAACGTTGCACTTCGCGAAGGCGATGTGGCGGCAGATCTTTGATGGAGCGAAAATGCTCAACCTCGGGGTCGTTGGCATGAACCGCGATGATCTTGTCGTCGGCTTCGCCCTGATCCAGCATCTTCATCACGCCAATGGGTCGTGCTTGCATGATGGAAAGCGGGATCACTGATTCTTGGCCAAGAACCAAAACGTCGAGAGGATCGTGATCATCGCAATAGCTTTGCGGAATAAACCCGTAGTTCGCCGGATAATGGACGCTGCTGAATAAAACCCGGTCGACCTTGAGCAGGCCCGAGGGTTTATCGAGCTCGTACTTGAGCTTCGAGACCATGGGGACCTCAATGATCACCGAAACTACCTCAGGAGCTTTGTCGCCACAGTCGACGTCGTGCCAGGGATGCATGCGAACCTCCTCGTAGATCTTAGGTTGTGGCTGCTGATTTTTGCAATCTTAAGAAGGCCGCAGTCGCTGTCAGCGCATTGCGTTGTGCGAGGGTTTCTCGAGCGATGCGTTGCCGCGTGCATGATGTGCGACTTCAGTGTTTCAATCTCGGGCCGTGTGTCGACGATTTTGGGCGATCTTTGGTGAGCTGGAGGCAATGAAATGGGAAGTGCAAACCGAACTATGAACACCAGTCTATTAGGTAAACGGGCGCTCGTTTGCGGAGCCTCGGAAGGGATCGGGCGGGCCACGGCATTTGCTCTCGCGGATCAGGGGGCGAGTGTGGTAGCGGTTGCTCGCTCTGAAGTGAGATTGAGCCAGCTTCTCGATGAGCTACCTGGCAAGGACCATGGTTTTATTGCCGTCGATCTCAATCACCATAACGAGGTGCGTGAGCGCATCGAAAAGAACCTACGCGAAGTCGGTCCATTGACGATTTTAGTTAACAACAGTGCAGGTCCCAAGGGCGGCCCGATTCACGAGGCCAAACTTGATGAATTTGCCGCCGCCTTTCATCAACATTTGTTGACGAATCAGCTGCTCACTCAGTTATTGTTACCCGGCATGAAAACCGAGGGCTTTGGGCGTATCATCAACGTCATTTCAACGTCGGTGCGAGTGCCGATCCCGGGGCTTGGGGTGTCGAACACTGTGCGCGCGGCAGTGGCTTCATGGGCAAAAACGCTCTCGCAAGAGGTGGCGGCTCATGGCATTACGGTGAATTCAATTCTTCCGGGCTTCACAAAAACGGGGCGATTGGATTCACTTCTCTCGCAGGCGGCGACGCGTACGGGAAAAACTGTTAGCGAAGTGGCTGATGAGTGGAAGGCCATGATCCCGGCGCGGCGTTTTGCGGAGCCCGAGGAAGTGGCGGGAGTGATCGCATTCTTTGCGAGTCCGGCCGCGGGCTATGTCAGTGGAACCACTCTTGCCGTCGATGGTGGACGAACACCGGCACTTTGAGTCTTTAAGGGGGGAGGAAGTAGTGAGATTCGATATTTTTCTTTCGATTTGTCAGACCGAGGTTGATGGTGTCATGCCGTCGGAGCGGGTGATGTTCCAGAATTTTTTCGAGCAAGCTATACTTGCCGATGCTCTTGGCTTTGGCACGGCTTGGGTCGCTGAAACGCATCTGTCTTGCCAAATTCAGAAGCGAAATCCCGGTGCGGTGATTCCGCAGTTCAAAGGCGAGATCGGTCTCAATACCGATATCCTGCAATTGGCGCATAAACTTTTCGCGCAAACCAAGCGTATTCATATCGGCAGTGCGATTCGCAATATTTTCTGTAATGGCGGCCCGATCGCGCATGCCGAAGCGATTCGAATGTTTCTTTCGATTCATGGTCTTGAGGCCAGTGAGTCGCGTCTCCTCGATATTGGTTTTGCGAGCGGGCGTTTTCCGTTCTCGAATGTTCCCTACGGTATCAAGCCGCGTAACGAGATCGAAAAGGCCGCATGGCCAGCGCTGCGCGGGTTGGTGTTTCTCGAGGCGACTGAGATATTCTTACGTTTTTTGCGCGGCGATGTTTTTGCCTCCAAAGACGTTCGTCCGAAACTGTTGTCACGGCGAGTTTTCCGCAGCGATGAAGATTGGGCCAAGGTGGCCGAGGCGTGGCGGCTGCAGACTGGTGCTCGCGGTGAACCTGATGTTATCGAAGTGCCGTCATTTTGGGTCTTTGATGAGGTTGGCGTGATTCCGTTTGAGGCGCCGATGCATTTACTCAAGCTCACTCTCGGGGCGCATGATGAGGCCTCGCAGCGTCTGGCGAACGAAATCCTTCCTTGCGGCGTGTTTAACCTTTCGATCACTCCAGGGCCGGTCATTGAAGAGACTCATGAACGCATGAAAAAACTCTTCCATAAAGACGGTGGCCCATGGACGCGCGCACATATGCCGCGAACGGTTTTGGTATTTATCGACAACAACACCGCGCAAGCTCATGCCAATGCGGAAAAAGCGCTCTCTAACTATTGGCGTGCGGTCGAGGGAACCTTGGATCCGGCCAAAATTGCCCAGGCGGTCAACAATGCTTTGGTCGGAACTCCGGAAGAGATCATCGCGCAAGCCAAGGCACGCTTTCATCCCGAGGATCGCCTGATGTTGTGGTTTGATTTCAACAATCATGACAGTACGGCGGTTTGTGCGAAGATGCGCAAATTCATGGAAAAAGTCGCGCCCCAGATTTAAGTCAACTTCAATGAGGATGTTTTCTATGGCGTCAAAGTCTCAAATGGCTTCTGAGTCTTCTCAAGTGACCTCTCAAGTGACGTCTCAAGTGACGTCTCAAGTGACGTCTCAAGTGACGTCTCAAGTGACGTCTCAAGTGACGTCGGCCAGTGAGGCCGCTACTGCTGATCCCTTGCGCGGTGGCACCTGGGAGCCACTCGTTGATTACCGCCGAAACGGAGTCTCTGAGGTCACAATTCACGGGGCGATCTCGTGGGTGTCGGGGCGTAAGGTGATCTATGCCCATGGCGGGAATGTGCTTTGCTATGGTCGCTCGATGATGAAGCCATTGCAAATCAAGGTCTTCGCCAAAGAGCTTGATCCGATTCTGTCGCTTGAGAGTAAAGCTGTTTCCGTGGCCTCGCACAATGCCGAGCCAACACATATTGCGGCGGTGAAGGCGATTTTGAAGCCATCAGAAATGGGTTTGATGCAAACGCCTTTTGCGTTGCCGCTGATGCAGTTTGGTCGGCAGATGCGTCGGGCGCGGCGCTGGTATCATCCTTGTGCCGGTAAACACGCGGCGATTTTGCGTGGCTGTCAGATTCGCGGTTGGTCGCGTGTCGGCTACACTTGGCCTCATCATAAATTTCATTCGGCCTATATGGAGCTCGTACGCCAAGCGCTCGGTGAAGAGTGGAATCCGAAAGTGACCGCCAAAGACGGTTGCGGACTCCCAACGGTATCGATGACCGTGACTGAGCTCGCGAAACTTTATGCTCACATGGCGGTCACCAAAGATGACGATTGGATTTGGTCAGCGATGGTCGAGAGACCCGATCTGGTCGGCGGCTTTAACCGGCTTGATTCGACAATTTTAAAATCGTGCGGTGGTCAAGTGATTGCCAAGGAAGGTGCTGACGGGCTTCTTGGCCTTTCAATTGTGCATCCGGATTACCCCGAAGGTTTAGGCGTGGTGATTAAGGTGGCGCACGGCTGGGATTCGCAGGCAGCGTGGTACGTCGCTCGTTACGTCCTAGGCGTTCTCGGTTTTGAACTGCGCAATCCCTATCATCTCGATCGACAGAAAGCCTTCATCGTTCCCGAAGTCATTCCGCCGGAACTCCGAGTCCATATGAACACGATTGTTCCCTATGATCCGTGGGATACCGATGAAGATCGCTGGGATTTTGATTTCACGAATTACAGTGCTGGCGGAGCAATGAGCTCCGAAATTGGCCATGGACCCCGGGGGGCCGGTCAAGAGGCAGGTACCGGTGCAGGATCGGGGGCGCATTTATGAAGAAGATTCTGAATTTCATCGATGGCGTCTTTGTTGAACCGAAGACGGGGAACTTTCTCCAGAGTTTTAATCCGGCGTACGGCGAGCCTCATCTTTTGGTGGCGGATTCTGGCGCCGAAGATGTGGCCGACGCCGTACACGCAGCGCAAAGGGTCTTTCCGGAATGGGCGGGGCTTGAGCCTGGTGAACGCTCGCGCTATTTATTTCGCATCGCCGATTTGATCGAGAAGCGCCGCGAACAATTTGCTGAAGCGGAGTCCGCTGACCAGGGTAAACCGGTGTGGCTGGCGGAAGCGATGGACATCAGCCGTGTGATCCATAATTTTCGTTTCTTTGCCAGCGCGATCCTGCACTCGACCGATGAAGCGATGCAGACCAATCAGAACTGTCTCACCTATGTCACCCGTCGGCCGGTCGGCGTGGCTGGACTTATCTCTCCCTGGAACCTGCCGCTGTATCTCTTGACTTGGAAAATAGCGCCGGCGATAGGTTTTGGAAACTCCGTGGTGTGTAAACCGTCGGAGTTTACGTCGCATACGGCAGAAATGCTCTGTGAAGTCTTGCAGGAAGCACAGCTGCCGGCAGGAGTCGTCAACATGGTCTTCGGCACTGGTCCTGGTGCGGGCGAGGCGCTTGTCAGACATCCGGATGTGCCGCTGATCAGTTTTACCGGTGGTACTGCGACAGGGAGGGCGATTGCGCAAATCGCGGCTCCGATGTTCAAAAAACTCTCACTCGAGCTCGGCGGTAAAAATCCGGCGATCATTCTTGATGATGCGGATTTTGATCGCGCGATTGAAACCACCGTGAACTCCAGCTTCCTCAATCAGGGCGAGATCTGCCTTTGCGGTTCGCGTATATATGTCCAACGGGGAATTTACGAGGCCTTCGTATCCAAGTTCACGGAGAGAGTGCGCAAACTACAGATCGGTGATCCGCGTAAGCGTGAAACCTTTGTTGGCCCCTTGGTCTCGCGCCAACATCTTGAAAAGGTAGAAAGTTTCATGGACGTCGCCCGAAACGAGGGCGCTGAGATCCTCTGCGGCGGTGAACGGCCAAATCTCGAAGGTAAACTCAAGAACGGTTATTTCTTTCAACCGACTATCTTGACAGGTGTTAAGCATGAGTCGCGTCTTCAACAAGAAGAGATCTTTGGCCCGGTCGTGACCCTGACGCCGTTTGTGAGTGATGAGGAAGCTCTACGCTTAGCCAATGGCGTGAGTTACGGTCTTTCGGCGACGGTTTGGACCAACTCACTGCCGCGCGCGCATCGCATGGCAGAGCGCCTTGAGGCGGGCACGGTGTGGATCAACACCTGGCTTAAACGCGATCTTCGTGCGCCGTTTGGGGGCATGAAGGCCAGTGGCATTGGCCGCGAAGGCCAAGAGGGAAGTCGCGAGTTTTTCACTGAAGCTAAAACCATAGTGATCGAGGTTTAAGATGCAAAAAGGTAGAATCGTCGCCGGAGTCTTAGCACCGCATCCACCACACTTGGTGTATGCCGACAATCCACCCCAAAACGAACCTAAAAGTGAAGGCGGTTGGGATGTGCTTCGTTGGGGTTATGAGCGGATGCGTAAGAACGTGCTCGCAAAAAAACCTGATGTTTTGTTGGTGCATTCACCCCACTGGATGACTGTTGTCGGTCACCATGTTCTGGGGTTGCCGCGCTTTCAGGGATTGTCGGTGGATCCGATTTTTCCGCATCTTTTTCGTTTTCAATATGATCTCAAGGTCGATGTTGATCTTTCGCTGCTGATTGCTGAAGAGGGCAAGAACGAAGGCCTGATCACCAAGGTGATGAAGAATCCTGATTTTCGTATCGACTACGGTGCGATCACCTCCTGTTATCTGACCAATCCTGCTTTTGATATTCCGGTGGTTGTGGTTTCGTCGAATAATTCGCCCTATTATTTCTCCAATGAAGTCGGCCAAGAAGAGATGAAAAAACTGGGTCGGGCAACAGCTCGTGCGGTCGAGCGCTCCGGAAAGCGCGCGGTGCTTCTGGCAAGTAACTCGCTCTCGCATCGCCACTTTACGACTGAGCCTGAGATTCCCGAGGATATGAGCTTTGAGCATATCTACCATCACGGTCAGTACCTCTGGGAT
>SXRI01000126.1 GCA_005793615.1 Bdellovibrionales bacterium | reverse complement strand
GTTTCTACTCACAGGTTCTGTTACTCATCTGAGCGTTGAGGCTCGGGCCAACGACTCGGAACGTGATCCCGCCTCGAGCGTGATCCAAACTCCTGACTCGACTACTCGATCCGCGCAGAGAGAATCCGCCAAAGATGTGCCGCTCGAAAAATCCGCTGACCGTCCGCGACTCACCGGTGACTGGAACGGGGCGCGCACGCGACTCGCCGATCAAGGCCTAGAGCTGAATTTCATTTATAAGTTCGAATACAATGAGACCCTTGCAGGCGGGCTCAACCGCGGCGCGAAGACCTTAGGAAATTTCGATGCCCGTGCGGCCCTTGATCTCGAGAAACTCGCAGGTCTCAAGGGCGCCAGCGTCTTTCTTTATGGTTTGGGTAATCACGGTGGCGATCCCAGTAAGAACATCGGCGACAACCAAGTCTCAAGCAGCATCGAAACCCCGGTGGATACCTTTCGTCTCTACGAAGCATGGTTTCAACAACTTTTCTTTGATGACAAGGCTTCGCTCTTAGCCGGACTTCATGATCTCAATAGTGAGTTCTACGCAACGGATTCATCAGGACTATTCTTCAATAGCAGCTTTGGCGTTGGCCGCGAACTTTCGCAAACAGGAGTCAACGGCCCGTCGATCTTTCCAGTGACCGCACCATCGCTTCGCCTTCGCGCTGAACCCTCGAAGAGTTGCTATGCGCAAGTGGCACTCTTTAACGGCGTTGCCGGGCAAATGGGCGAACCGCATGGCACGCATATGCGCGTGAGCCCCGACGACGATGGACTTCTGCAAATCGGTGAAGTCGGCTACAACCGCGTCGAAGAGGAAGGTTCAACAGAACTTCCTGTGAAATATGCAGTTGGTGCTTGGTCATACTCGAAATCGATCGACGATGTCAGCGGCAGCAAGAAGACCCTCAATTCCGGAGCCTATCTTCTTATTGATCAAAGTATCAGTGATTATTTTGCGATCTTCATCCGTGCCGGTCTCGCCAATCCCGACGCCAACACCGTCGCCTCTGATCATCAAGCCGGCATCGTCACTCAGGGCCTCTTCCCCGGACGGTCCGAGGACCGGGCTGGTGTTGCCTTCACGACCGTAACTTTCAGCGAGCCCTATCGGCAAGCAAGAGCGAGAGCTGGCAACGATGTGCTAGCGACGGAAACTTCAATTGAACTCAATTATCGCGCTATTTTGGGTAACGGTTTGGTGATTCAACCTGACTTTCAATACATCCTAACCCCGTCGGGCTCGACGACCGTTCCTTTTGCTTCGGTCTTCGCGGTACGTGTGGAATTCAACTTTTGACAACGTAAAGCGCCGCTCTGTCGATAAGTTCTACGCTTTACGCTCGTCCATCCCATCGTGAATACCGAGAAACGAGGCACAATTCTTGATGCTTCGTTCACGCTATGAGGCCAACTGGAAACTCTCTTATGCAAAGACTGACGCTCGTTATTGGCCTTTCGCTATCTTTTCCCGCCGTTGGCAAGGCCAACCAATGCGTAAATATACTCGCTCCGGATTCCCCAAGGGCACAACAGAAGACGGCGGTAGAACAGAGAAAAATCCTGTTTGATGAGTTCACCAATCTATTCTACGACAACTTGACCGGAAAAACTCCTGAGGAGGACTTGCGCTTTGCGTGGAATATTCCGTTCCCGCCGGTGACAAAATATCTAGAAAATGGCTCGGTGAAGTTCCTTACAAGTTCCAAACCTAATCGCGACTATATTGGATATCCCGGTGATCGCGAGATGCCAATACCCGGAATTTCGCGCATGGGTGGTTTTACCAGCGTCGACTCAGAGCCTTTTTACGAACAAGTCTATTCCCATTATGAGGGCGTGATTCGTCAGCGATTAATCGTCGATCTCAAGGAGGTTGATCGCCAGTTGGAGAACGAGCGAAGTCGGCTCTCTCTCGGCACCGTCGGTGATTTTGGTTCGATGCGAATCTTCGATGGTTCAAAGCGACCATTCGGTCTGCAGTTCTCTCCAGTGGAACCGGGTGACCCGGTGGAAGGCAGCCCGCTGCCTTTTCAACGAATCAACGCAATCCGCGGATTGTCCTTACTCAAGGTGGAGCTCTTTCTTCGTCGTGCGGTGCGCGCAGGTATGAAGGTCTTCGAAGTCGGCAAGTACTCTTTAGAGGGCCCGCTAGATAAGAAGTCCCGGGCGCAGAGACTCATCGAAGCGTTTTGGTTAAAGAACTTCGCCGATGTCTATCCCGACGCGATCTTCGTAGCCCATGTGGCCTCACAAGGTCATGTTCGACACTTCCATAGACTCTATGGTTTTAAAGCGACTGAGAAATTTACCGTGCCCGGAAATCAAGATGCCGAGTACATTTTGTGGACGACCGGCCGAGAGCTTGCAGTTCATCTCCGCAAACGTCTTAAGTTCACGCCATCGACTGCGCCTGACGCGGGCGAAGCAGTTGTTTTACCGATCTTCGACAGAACTCTCGCTGAACATTGAATTGCTTGTGATCACTGAAGGTCAGCGCGATAAAACCAAAACCGATCGTCAGAGCATGAATGGTCGCGGCTGTCTCGGCAGCATTTACTACTGGCTCATAAAGCCCTTTACCAACGGCTTCATGCAGGAGTCCTTCGACCCGAAGCCGGGCCTTGTCGACTGTTTCACTAGCGCGCATGCCTAATCCAAGGCGCGTCGCCGACAGATAATAGAAGTAAATAAGAAAAGCACCTTCATCCGGATGCTCAGCAATCCACTGAAACATTGTATCGACATAGGCATCTATGGGATCAAAGGTACTCTTTCGCCGAAGTTCAAAGAAGATCTCCTCGATGACCTGATAGGAGTGGGTGAGTACCAATTTAATTGCTTCGTCATGCAGAGCTTTTTCTTCATTGGCAAAATAGTAACGAACAGTTCCAAAGGCGACCTTGGCCCGATCAGCGATTTTTTGAATCGTAATGTTGTCGGCTCCCACTTCGTAACAGAGTTCGACATAGGCGCGAACCACCTGTACCTCAGAGCCTTGCGTGACGCCTGCCTTTGTGGTTCGAACTCGCTTCGCCAAACTGACCTCACTTTTGACATATTAATATTAATTACATTTTTGCTTTTTTTAGCAATTAATTATTGAAATTAAGCGAAACTGATAATATAACGTAAGGCGTCATGTTAACTTGAACAATAACTTAACTAAGGAAATTTACTTATGAAAACACTCTTTACCCTACTCGCCCTTCTCGTTAGCTCCTCAGCCTTGGCTGCTCCGCGAACAATCACTGGCGCTGAGGTCCTGCAGAAGTTCCAGGCTGCTATGGGCGGCCAAAGCAGCGTACAAGGTCAGTTGATCGACAAAAGCGAGTGCTCAGTGGCGATTGAGATCGGTCGCGGCCGCTCACAAGGCATTAACACCATCGTCATCAAGTCACACTTACCGTTTCCGATCAATGCCCCCGCACAAGCCAACTTCACAGTTGAAACCGAAACGACACGCGAAGGTGTGATAACTGAAACTTTCCGCAATTCATTCGGCGGAGTTCAGCAGACTCTCAGTCTCACCAACGTCGCCCCGGGCCTCTTCATCGCACGCGCCAAAGTCATCTTTCGTGAGCAAGGCGGCGATTCTGCCGACTGCTTCGTAGCGGTTCGTAGTAACTAAAAAAATAAGGGAAACCAGTATGAAATATCTTTCCAAGGTTCTTGTATTATTGGCGGCGGTCAGTGTCGCCCAACTCGCAACTGCCAGCAGTGAGCAAGAAGAACAATTGAAACGAATTGAGATCTACTATCAGGCCGTTTGTCATTACCAGTACCCGACAGGCACCACTGCAAAGGAAATCAAAGAGGTTCAAGAGGCCGGCGCCAGCCTGCGCGGTATCCTGAAGAATCCGAAAACGGCTCTGCAGCGGATTCTCGAGGAAGGTCAGCGCAAAGATCTTGGTGTTTTCTCGGTGATCGTAAGTTGTAGCATGGTTGAAGCCCTCAAAGATCTCGTTGCCGCTCAAGGTTGCACGGATACTGATGGCACAAAACTTGGTGCGCCTAACGTTACTGAGGCCGTGGCGACCTGCCAAAATCTCATCAAAACTCTCCAAAATCGATAACACTTCGTTACCGCAGCGCTCACTTGCGTTATGTAAGTGAGCCGCCACAATAGAGCCGGCGCATGCGGCCCGCCCAAATGGTGAAAAAAAACATATCCAATTTCGCAAGATCTTAGTTAGATAGGTGAAGACCCCAACCAAGGTTTCACCAAATGCTACGCAAGATCGAATTCGGTCCCGCACATTGGCTCGACATCCAACATCCGACCACTGAGGAACTCACGGGCCTCAGTCGGCAGTATGGCATACCGATTCAAATGGCCGAAGAGTGTCTGTCGCCCGATCACCTGCCCAAGTTCGCGCGCACGCCATCCGGCGGTTTTATGATTGTGCGCGCTTACGACCAAGATGCCACAGACTCCACCACTGAAATTGGCGCCGCAACCCGGAAGGTCGCCATTTTTTGGGGTGATAATTTTCTCATCACGGTTCACCGCACGCGCCTTGATTGGTTTGATGAGCTTTGGACCGAGTGGTCGCAAAAACACCTAACGCCTCACAGTGATCTCGGCACAGCACTTTATGAAATCATTGGTGAGGCTTTGTTTACATTCGAGGCTCCCATCGATCGAGCGACAGTCGCCATTGATAATCTTGAAGACGCGATCTTCCAGGAAACCAGGTCGGCGACATCGTCAAATGTGCTTTCTGTCGCGTTTCTCGCCAAAAAACGCGCCACACTCTTTAAACGTATGCTGCGCCTCACACGAGATGTTCTACCGTCCGTAACTAAACTCGGTGACCCTTCTTCACCGGCAATTCAGAGCCTCAAGGAGGAAATCGAGAGGCTCTTTTATAACGCTGACGATTTGGTCGAAACCGCCGGCGATCTCGTTCAGCTATCGATCACCTTGAGCTCCAGTCGTACCAACGATCTCGTGCGTCTGCTCACGATCGTCAGTATTTTCTTACTACCACTTAATCTCATCACCGGGGTTTACGGAATGAACTTCACTTTCATGCCGGAACTACAACAAGCCTGGGGCTATCCCGCAGCACTGGCACTTATGACCGCTATCGAAGCCGGGATCTTTCTGTGGCTACGCAATAAAAAATGGCTAACCTAAGCGGACTCACCGCCTATGAGGCAGCAGCACGACTTCGTCAGTACGGCCCCAATCAAGTCAAGACCAAGGGCCGAGACTCACCTTGGTTGCTTTTACTTCAACAGTTTGAAAGCCCATTGGTTTTGATCTTGATCTTCGCCTGTGTGATCGCCGGCGCTCTCGGTGAATGGGGTGAAGCGGTTGCGATTGCGACGATTTTGACACTCAATGCTCTAATCGGTTTTTTTCAAGACTACCGAGCCGAAACGGCGATTCATGCGTTGGCGCAATTGACTGCGCCTCGCGCCCGCGTGCTTCGCGACGCCCGCCCTGTCGAGATCGCCGCAACAGAAGTCGTACCAGGGGATCGGCTTCTCCTTGAGGCCGGTGACGTCATTGCCGCCGATGGCCGCATCCTAGAAGGCTCACGCTTCACTACCAATGAGGCCGCACTCACCGGAGAGAGTTTACCGGTCAATAAGGCAGCCGGCGGCAACACCACGGCTGAGAGCATTTCGGATCGTACCGGTTTTGCATTTATGGGCACGGTTGTCGCCTCCGGAACCGCGCAAATCGAAGTTCTCGCCACAGGGATGAGTGCCGAACTCGGAAAGGTCGCTCATCTCCTTGAAACTGCGCAAGAAGAAAAAACGCCCTTGCAGATTCAGCTGGCGAGCACTGGTCGAGTACTGCTCTTTCTCTGCCTTGCTGTCGTTGCCTTTGTGTTTGCGCTCGGCATCTCGCAACAGCGACCGTGGATCGAGATGTTGGTGTTCGCGATCTCACTTGGTGTCGCCGCCGTTCCCGAGGGCATGCCCGCGATCGTGACCGTGGCACTGGCTATCGGTGTGCAGAGAATGGCGAAGCTCAACGGCTTGGTTCGCAACTTGCCAGGCGTCGAAACACTCGGCAGTGTTACCGTGATATGCACCGATAAAACAGGAACCCTGACGACCGGGCAAATGCGCGTCCGCGAACTCTGGGCTCTCGATAAGCAGCGTCTCTTACATGCGGCCGCTTCTTGCTGTGATGCAAGTCTCGGAGCCGATCGAGAACGTGACGTCGGTGACCCGACCGAAATCGCCATCTTACTTGAATCCGAGCGAATTGGCCTCAGTAGAGAAACTCTCGAGCGCCAGAATCCACGAATTAAGGTCGAACCTTTTGACTCAGATCGCAAGCGAATGTCGATCACTCGTAAAGACGGCAGAACCTACTACAAGGGCGCTTTCGAGAGTTTGTTGCCGCTCTGCCGGGAAGGCGAGCTTAGCCTTTCGGCGACACAGGCGAAACTGAGCGAAATGAGCTCACGCGGTCTTCGTGTTCTCGCGGTAGCCGTCGGTGGCAGTGACAATGAGACCAATCTCGAACTACTCGGTCTCATCGGCATGGCTGATCCACCGCGCCCGGGGATTAGCGAAGCCCTGGCTGAGGCGCGAACCGCAGGAATCTTACCGGTGATGATCACCGGCGACCATCCCCAAACTGCTACGGCTATTGCCCATGAACTCGGTCTTCTGATCGCAGGCGAGGACCCCACCGGCAAAGTTCACGCCCGTGCCACACCTGAAGATAAGCTGCGAATTGTTCGTGATTGGAAGGACCGTGGCGCCATCGTCGCCATGACCGGAGACGGTGTTAACGACGCTCCAGCACTGCGCGAAGCCCACATTGGTATCGCCATGGGCAAGGCAGGCACCCAGGTGACCAGGCAGTCGGCCGACCTGGTGCTTGCCGACGACAATTTTGCCACAATCATCGCCGCTGTTCGTGAGGGCCGCGCGGTCTATGCCAACATCCGGAAAGCCGTACTGTATCTTCTCAGTGGAAATCTTGGCGAACTGCTCATCGTCTTCGGGGCCTCGGTCACTGGTTCTCAGTTGCCACTCTTAGCACCGCATCTTTTGTGGATCAACCTGGTTACCGATGCCTTACCAGGACTAGCTCTACTCGCCGACCCCGTGAGTAAAGACATCATGAAAGAAAAACCTCGCCCACCCAAAGAGCGCCTCCTTGGCGCGCGCCAATGGCTAAGAATTTTCAATACAGGCTTGATTGAGGCTATCACGGTCGGCCTTTTATTTTGGTTGCAACTCATGACACTTTTCCTGAAAAGGATCAGGACGGCACCTTTCTGGTCTTCGCCTGCAAGTCCAGTTCTCATCCCACCATGGCAGGCTTTGCCCGCATGATG
>SXRI01000125.1 GCA_005793615.1 Bdellovibrionales bacterium | reverse complement strand
GACGCACTTGAAGAAGTCGCTCGAGCAGGTTGTTGAATCGTGCGTGAACGGTGTGGGCGTTGATCTTAATACGGCCTCGGTATCGCTTCTTGCCTATGTGGCAGGCATTGGCCCTGGTTTGGCGAAAAATATCGTCGATTATCGTAAGACCAACGGACTGTTTCATGATCGTGCGGAACTGATGAAGGTGCCGCGTTTCTCCACCAAGGTTTACGAGCAGTGTGCGGGCTTCTTGCGCATTCCGAATGCCAAGCAGATTCTTGATTCGACGGGCATTCATCCGGAGCGCTATACGGCGGTTCGCGATATGGCCCATGAGCTTGGCGTACATGTCGGACAACTCCTCGGTGATGGAGCGAAAAAACTTCTTGAGCTGCGTACCAAGTGGGCGACGATCGTTGGCGAATACACCTTTGACGATATTATTCGCGAGCTTGAAAAGCCGGGGCGCGATCCGCGTGATCCGTTCAAGGCGTTTTCATTCCGTGATGACATCTTTGAAGTGAAAGATCTCAAAGAGAGTATGATTTGCCCGGGGATCGTTACCAACGTGACTAACTTTGGCGCTGTTGTCGACATCGGTGTGCACCAAGACGGTTTGGTGCATATTTCGGCATTATCACAAAAGTTCGTTGATGATCCTCGTAAGGTTGTTAACCCCGGCGATCAGGTGACGGTTCGTGTTCTAGGTGTAGACCGCGATAAAAACCAAATTTCTTTGTCGATGATTCTCGATGAAAATGCGGCGAAACAAGCTCGAGCGCCGCGACGGGAAGACGGCGCGGCTCCGGCTGGCGAGCGGCAATCCCGACCGCAGCAGAGTGAGCGTGGGCCTCGGCCCGAAGGTGGGCATGGAGGACCTAACGGAGGATCTCGAGGCGGAGATCGAGGCGGACCTCGCGGCCCACGTCCGAGTGGCCCGGGTGATGCGCGTGGTCCCAGGCCGCATGCCGGACCGTCAGGACCGCATGCAGGTGGACCCTCAAGACCACAGCCAGGGAGCGATCGTCCTCGTCATGGTGGTGGGGATCGGGAGCCAGGCGGTGGTGGGCCACAGCGTAAACCGTCGTCGCCCTTTAATAACCCCTTCGCGGCGTTACTTGGAAATCAATCGCCTGGTTCTGGCAAGAAGTGATGTCCATGAGGCAGGCATGCGAAGGCATGCTTGCTAGGGCCTGAGTGAAATGAGGCGGTTTGCGATTTCAACGAATCCTTGGCCGCCCTCCTTTGCCGCGACGTATGCGGGTTTGTGCTCAATTCGAGAAATGAAGTTTTTGATGTTGGCGACAGCAAAAGAGTTTTCAAAAAATTCAAACATGGGTTCGTCGTTCGGTGAATCGCCGCTGAATGCGTAGGCACTGTTGTTGAGTTCGAGGTTATCTTTCATTTCGTAACGGACGTAATCCTTGCACATGGAGAGTTTATCGTAGGAGCCAAACCAACCATTGACGTGGATTGAGCTTACTTTAGCTTGAGCTCCGTGGCGTTTGAAAACCTGAACTATTTTGTCGATCGCATCTTCACCTAATGGGCCAACATCTTCAGCGAAGTCGACGGCCAGGTCCATGAGCCGCGAGAATTGGTCAGAAGCGATCGCACATCCGGGTACCTCTCTGAGTACTTCGTCTCTAATCATTTCGAGCTTGCGGTGATTTTGAATACGGACGTCGCCATCAAAAACAAAATGACGATGCATCTTGCGATCATGGTACCTGAAATAGAAGCCGCCATTTTCTCCCACGACGCCGTGAACCGGCCAGAAACGCGCGATCATTTCGCACCAGCCTGCCGGCCGACCCGTGACCGGAACGATTTCGATACCCTTTTCTTTGAGTTACCACAGGGCCGCGTATGCTTCGGCACTGAGCTGACCGTGATCGGTGAGGGTGTCGTCAATGTCGGTGAACAGGCAGCGTACTTTCGAGGCAGAAAATTCGGCGATAGACTTCATGATGTTTGTACTCCGTAGATATGAGGATAGGGGGTTCAAGCTGGTGCGTCAAAAATTTCCACTTGCATCAAATTCGCGAAGGACTCATTTTAATTTTGACGACGGTGCGGTGATAAGTCTTGTTCAGGACTTCCGTCGGGGCGCATTGCATACAGCATGGCATACAGGCAGAGCGAGAGAACAGAGCGAGAGAACAGAGCGAGAGACAAGAATGGCCAAAAAAGAGGCTGCAGGTAAGATTCTGGTGGTTGTTGAGTCACCCACCAAAGCCAAAACTATTCGCAAATTTCTGGGCAAGGAATACACCGTTGAATCGTGTATGGGCCATGTGCGCGACTTGCCGCAATCGGCTCGCGATATTCCCGAAAAATTCAAGAAGCAACCTTGGGCAACACTCGGTGTGAATGTGGATGAGGGCTTCGAGCCGATCTATACTGTCCCCAAGAACAAAATCAAGGTCATCAAGACTCTCAAAGACAAGCTCGACGGAGCAAGTGAACTGATTCTCGCGACCGACGAAGACCGTGAAGGTGAGTCGATCAGCTGGCATTTGGTTGAGGCCTTGAAACCAAAAGTGCCTTATCGGCGCATGGTTTTTAACGAGATCACGAAAGAAGCGATCCTCGACGCTCTTAAAGAGCAAAGGAAGATCGATACCAATTTGGTACAAGCGCAAGAGGCTCGGCGGATTCTTGATCGTTTGGTGGGCTATACCATTTCGCCGCTTCTGTGGAAAAAGGTCGCCTATGGCTTGTCGGCCGGGCGTGTGCAATCAGTCGCGGTTCGCCTGATTGTCGAGCGCGAAAATGAACGCCTGCGCTTTCATAAGTCAGTGTATTGGAACCTTGAGGCCGAAAACGAAAAAGACAAAGTAAAGTTCGGTTCGCGGTTGATCACCTACAAAGGTAAGCGCGTCGCTGTCGGTAAAGACTTCGATTCGGCGACGGGCAAGCTTTTTGCCGATAAAGCTAAAGAAGTTATTCAGCTTGATGGCCCGGCGGCGGAGTCGGCAAAAAAAGAAGTCGCGGGACAGCCGTGGAAAGTCGTTGAAGCCGAAGAAAAACCAGTTTCACGTAAACCACCCGCGCCGTTCATCACCTCGACGCTGCAACAGGAGGCCAACCGTAAGCTTGGCTTGTCCGCACGCGAGGCGATGCAGGTTGCGCAGAACCTTTACGAACATGGTTTCATTACCTATATGCGTACCGACTCGACCTTTCTCTCGCAGCAGGCGCTGCTCGCGTCGCGTGAGAAGATCTTGGCGCTTTACGGAAAAGAATACTTACCTGATGAGCCGCGCACCTACGAGGGCAAGAAAGTAAAGGGAGCTCAGGAAGCGCATGAAGCGATTCGTCCGGCGGGAACTGATTTTTTGACTCCTGAGGAAACGGGACTCTCGGGTATTCAACTTCGTCTTTATGATTTGATTTGGAAGCGGACCATGGCTTCGCAAATGGTCAATAGCCGGCAGAAACAAGTTTCTGTTCGCTTTGAGGCCGGTGCTGCGGTATTCGCGGCGAGCGGTATGAGCATTGAATTTCCCGGCTTCTTGCGTGCCTATGTCGAAGGCAGCGATGACGAAACCGCGGCTCTTGAAGAGAAAGAAGTGCGTCTCCCGGCCTTGAAGGTGGGCGATCATGTGCAATGTTTGAAGATCGATGCCGTCGAGCACGAAACCAAACCGCCGGCACGCTACACGGAAGCCAGTCTTGTGCAGACAATGGAAAAAGAGGGCATCGGTCGTCCATCAACCTATGCTTCGATCATCGGCACGATCATTGATCGTGGTTATGTGAAGAAAATGGGCAATGCTCTATCGCCAACCTTCACCGCCATGGTGGTCGCGAAACTTCTCATGCAGCACTTACCGCAGTTCGTTGATCTTGGATTCACGAGCGAGATGGAGCGTTCACTTGATGACATCGCCGGCGGCGATCTGGATCAACAGAACTATCTCAAGGCGATCTATTTCGGCAGCAAGGCGCGCGCGGGTTTGAAAGCCCAAGTCGAGCAACAAGACGAGAAGATCGATCCAACCGAGGCGCGGTCGATTCGTCTTCTCGGACTTGAAGAGCTTGATTTCCGCGTGGGCCGTTATGGCGCTTACGTTTGCCGGAAAGATGGTGAAGGTGAGGTCTGCGCGAGCCTCCCTGAAACTCAGGCGCCCGCCGACATCACTCGCGAGATCGCCAATAAACTCATTGATCAAAAAATCAATGGCTCCGATGCGCTCGGCAAACACCCCGAAACTGGTGAGCCAGTTTATGTACTCACGGGCCGCTACGGACCGTATGTTCAGCTTGGTGATGCGACTGATGAAAATGTGAAACCCAAACGAGCCTCTCTGCTCGCGGGTATGGAGCCGGAGAAGGTTTCTCTCGAACAGGCGTTGCAGCTTCTGTCGTTGCCGCGACTCCTGGGGCTTAATCCCGGGACGGAAAAGGAAATCAAGGCCGGTTTGGGGCGTTTCGGGCCGTACATCGTGCATGATGGCGACTTCCGTTCAATTCCAAAGACCGATAACCTGTTCACAATCACTTTAGAGCGGGCACTTGAGATCATGTCGAAGCCGAAGACAGGCCGTGGTCGAGCTTCGCCGCTAAAAGAGTTAGGTAAGCCCGATGGCTCTAGCGATATGGTGTCGGTGTTCAGCGGAAAATACGGACCCTATATCAAATATGGTAAGGTCAATGTTTCAGTTCCTGATGGCATCAAACCTGAAGAGCTTACGCTCGAGGCGGCACTGAAGCTGTTAGAGGCCAAAATAGGTGAAGGCAAAGGAAAGAAGAAGGCCGCGACCAAAGACCGAGCTCCTGCTAAGAAGGCCGCTCCCAAGAAAAGTGTCGCGAAGAGCGCAGCTAAAGGCGCAGCCAAAAACGCAAACAAAAGTGCAGCGAAGAACACTGCGGGTGCTAAAAAAGCTGGCGCAGGTTTGAAAGTAAAGACCGTGATCGTGAAGAAAGCAAAGGAAGCAAAATCTGGGCAGGCAAAACCTCGATCTACTCCCTAACCTAAACCTTCTTATGAAGGTCTAGGCGATGTCGAAGCGATTGCTTGAACGATGGCTCGGGCGTTCCGCTTCCAGCTCGCGCTCCGCTCAACTTGAACTACCGATTGCTCGCGAGAAAACTCCGGATCGCAATGCCGATAGAGGTGGACGGAGTTTCTATTTTTTTGATTTCGACGACAACGTCGCCTTTCTCACCACGCCGATTCTTATTTTTCATAAAAGTAGTGGTGCAGAGTTAACGCTCTCAAGCGGTGAATTTGCACAAGTGCATCGCAAGGTTGGTAAAGAGGGCCCTTATGCCGATTATCGAATCGATCTCAATGATCAGACGGGTACTTTTAGGAATTTTCGCGATCGTGAGTTTGGTCTAGTTGAGCGCCTGTTGGGAAAACCTCAGTTTTTCGTTCAGGACCTTGCGGCCGCACTCGGAAAACCTGACCTTCACTGGAAGGGCCCTTCGTGGTCCTGTTTTTACCACGCGACTTTGAATCATCGCCCATTGGCTTTGATCACGGCACGCGGCCATCGACCAGAGACCATTCGCCAGGGCGTGAAGCTAATGGTGGAGCGAAAGTTTTTGCCGCATGAACCAAACTACCTCAGTATTTTTCCGGTCTCCAACTTGAGTATCCGGCATGAGCTTGGCGACAGGGAGCTGACGATGACAGTCGCCGCGCTCAAGAAGGCGGCCATCCGTGCTTCAGTTGATCGTGCGATCGAATTGTATGGCGCGAGTCCCTATCACCGCTTTGGAATGTCCGATGATGATCCGCATAATATCGAGTTAATCGTTGAAGAGATGAAAAGCCTGAAAACAATGCATCCCGAAATGTCGTTCTTTGTGATTGAGACCCAAGGCGGGCATTTCGTAAAATGGGAAGTGTATCATAATCGTACTGAGGCCACTCTTTGTGCAAAAGGTCAGGACATTGAAATTGTCGAGCAACTCACACTTCTGCCATAGAGCCAATCATCTCCCGACCATAGTCGCGCGACGCGGAATTGGCGAGGATCATTTGATGCACCCTGCCGGCGATAAATAGCGAGTAACTATCGAAACAAGCGAAGCCAAGCTGTGATATTCTTAACGCGAGTAAAAGGTATTAGATTACCGGAATGAATTGAAAGGCATTTAAATGGCTTTATCTTCTCAGGATCGCAGTTCTTTCGCACGTCTACGGTTTTCACAAACAGGTCTTGTCGTGGTTTCGGCTACGATCTTGGCTGCTCTTTTGGTTACCGTTCCGGCGACGCCAGTGGATGCAGCTCGTGACTTCAATGGTCCGACCTTGTCGTGTAAGAACGTGGACCGTATTCAACGCGTCTTTCTCAGCCAACACATTCGCTTTCGCGAAGAATCGCCAGAAGCCGAAACGCATGCGATTGATCAGTACGTCAAACACATTGATCCTTCGAAGATCTATTTTCTTGAGAGCGACGTCGCACAAATCAAGAAGGACATGAAGGGGTTGTTCACCCAACTTCGCGATGAATCAGCCAATTGTTCCGGAATCGACAAGGTCGAGGAACTCTATGTAAAGCGAGTTCGTGAACGTGCTGAGAATGCCAAGAAGGTCTTGAGCGACAAGAAATTTAAATATGACCCCAAGACCGAGTTGGTTCTTGATCCGGATGCGCGCGGTTATGCGAAGGACAAGAAAGAACAAGAAGCGTTTCATCTCAAGTATTTGCAATTTCAATTATCCAATTACCTTGCGACTGGAATGAAGCAGGCTGAAGCGCAAGAGCATGTGATTCGCAATTATGAGCGTGGCGTGAAACGGGTGAGTGAAACGACTAAGGAAGACCTGTACTCAGGTTATCTCGATGCGTTCGGCAGAGCGCTGGATCCGCACTCGAGCTATTTTTCGCGTGAGTCACTTGAGGACTTTGAAATTCAGATGAGCCTTTCGCTCGAGGGCATTGGCGCGACTCTGAGTTCAATGGACGGCTTTACGACGGTTGAGCAGTTGATCGAGGGCGGTGCCGCGAAGCAATCAGGACGGATTCAGCCGCAAGATAAGATCGTTGCGGTCGGACAGTTCAAAGGCACCAGCACCGAGCCGGAAAAAATGGAAAACGTGGTTGAGATGGATCTTCGCGATGTTGTTCGTAAGATTCGCGGTCCCAAGGGGTCAAAAGTACGTTTGCAGATTCTGCGCAAGAAGACCGACGGGCAGCCGGAACGCTTCATGGTGGATCTTACTCGCGACAAGATCAAACTCGAGGACGATGCGGCTCAACTCACCTATCTGGATCGTGACGTGAATGGTGAGAAAAAACGTATTGGTATTTTGAATTTGCCATCGTTCTATGCTGATGCCAAACGCGGCGGACGCTCGAGCGCCTCTGACATGAAGGGATTATTGAAAAAAGCGGTAGCCGAGGGCGCTGAGGCGCTGGTTTTGGATCTGTCGCAAAACGGCGGTGGCTCGCTTGACGACGCGGTCAAAATCGCCGGTCTGTTTTTCAAAGTTGGTAATGTCGTAAAACAGTCAGCTCGCGATCCGAACCAAGGCGAGATGGCGCTTGATGATCGTGACCCATCGGTGGATTGGGCTGGGCCGCTTGTCGTTTTGACCAGCCGGATTTCCGCTTCGGCATCCGAGATCGTTGCTGGTACGATGAAGGACTACAACCGCGCTGTTATCGTAGGCGGGGATTCGACTTTTGGTAAAGGAAGCGTGCAGTCGGTGGTTCCACTCACTCCTGGTTTGGGAGCGGTGAAGGTTACGGTCGGCATGTTTTTTACACCGGGTGGTTTTTCGACTCAGAACAAAGGTG
>SXRI01000124.1 GCA_005793615.1 Bdellovibrionales bacterium | reverse complement strand
CCACCTGTGCCGGTAACGCCAAGTACTAGCGGTGGCACCTTGTTTTTAAGCTCAAAGCCATGAAGAGCCGACTTGAGTTCATGCGGAATTTCACGACCAGCCTCGATACAGCTCAAAGCGAGACCAAGCAGACGATGGGGCAAATCCGGTCGCAATTGAAACTGCGAGCCTAAATTTCCGATAAGCGCTGCTCCCTTTAACGCCAGGGCCTTTTCGCTTAAATTGAAGTCGCTGCTTTCAACAATCCTGCGAATCATCCCTTCAAGGCCTAACCTGCGTCCGTCATCAGGATGAAAAATCTGCGCGATACCGTAGGCCTCGAGCTCTTTCTTCTCCTCGTGAATAATAACGCCGCCACCGCCGCCACAGATTTTCACGTCGTCAGCGCCGGCCTCACGCAGACAGTCCTTCATGTATTTGAAGTACTCCATGTGGCCGCCCTGATAAGAACTCACGGCGACAGCCTGTGCGCCTTCTTGCAAAACCGCAGTCACCACATCAACGACCGAGCGGTTATGGCCAAGATGAATCACCTCGCAGCCAGCGTCCTGTAAAAGCCGCCGCATGAGATTAATACTCGCATCATGGCCATCAAAAAGGCTCGCGGCCGTCACTACACGTAAAGGATTCTGCAAACGGTGGGCGGAAGACTCCCCACCCGATACGACGTCACTTCTCACGATTTTACTTTCCCTGAAATTTTGGTTTACGCTTTTCTACAAATGCTCGCGTACCCTCACGCGCGTCCAAAGTCGCAAACAAATCACCAAAGAGCCGCGCTTCAAGCTCATGCGCCTTCTCTTCGTTCAGTTGCATTCCATGATGAATGGATTCTTTGATCGCACCGACGGCCACGGGTGCTGCGCGGTTGACAATGGCCATCGCGGTTTCCATCGCCGTCGCGAGAAGTTGCGCTTGCGGGAGCACGCGATTCACCAAGCCCATTTGCAGCGCTTCTTGCGCTGAGATCATCGCTCCGCTAAAGGCCATTTCGCGCGCCCGCGCCGGGCCCACTCGCCGTGGCAGACGAACAGTTCCGCCATAACCGGGCATGATCCCGAGGGTACACTCCGGCAGGCCAAACTTCGCATTTTCAGCAGCGTAGATAAAATCGCACGCAAGCGCCAACTCAAGGCCTCCACCGAGGGCAAAACCGTTCACGGCGGCGATGACCGGCAAATTCATTTTCTCGATGCGCTGAAAGAGCTCTTGCCCGCGGCGAGCAAACGCCGTGGCATCACGCGGCTGAAAGTTCTCGAACTGTTTAATGTCAGCGCCGGCGACAAACGCTTTTTCACCAGCACCAGTCAGAATGACCGCTCGCAAGTGGCTTGCCTTCTCGGTACCGATCCAACTCAAAACTGACTCGAGCGCAATCAGAACCGGTTCATTCAAAGCATTCAAGGCCTCGGGGCGATTGATCGTTACGACCAGGACCGGACCCTCTTCCCGAACTAGAAGCGGCTCGAACTTTAGTGTAGCTTCGGATTGCGACATATTGCCTAACTCCTCTTTTAAATTTGCGTCTTAGTTTTGTTTCTTAGTATTGTTTCTTAGTATTGATAAACACCACGGCCGTTCTTACGACCCAACCAGCCCGCTTCAACATACTTCACCAACAAAGGACAAGGGCGATACTTACTATCGCCAAGGCCGCCATGCAGCACCTGCATGATCGCCAGGCAAGTATCAAGACCGATAAAATCCGCCAACGTCAATGGACCCATCGGCTGATTGGTCCCGAGTTTCATAGCTTCATCAATAGCCTTGGCGTCGGCAATTCCTTCATACAGCGCATAGAAGGCCTCATTAATCATCGGCATCAGGACGCGATTGACGATGAAACCCGGCATGTCACGGCCTTCGACGAAGGTTTTACCCATTCTCTCAGCAAGCGTACGAACTGTGCCGAAAGTACTGTCAGATGTCTGCAAGCCGCGAATGCCCTCTACCAACTGCATCAGCGGAACGGGATTCATGAAGTGCATACCGCAAACCAACTCAGGACGTTTTGTTGCGGCGGCAATCTTGGTCACCGAAATAGATGAAGTGTTGGTCGCCAAAATGGCGTCCTTTTTTACGGCCTCATCGGCGCCCGCGAAAATCTTAAGTTTGAGATCGATATTCTCGGTTGCTGCCTCAATCACGCAATCGCAATCTTTGAGACCCCGGAGATCAGACGTGGTTTGAATATGCCCGAGAAGCTCTTTCTTCGCGGCCTCAGTCATCTTCTCTTTTTTAATCAAGCGATCACAGCTCGATGCGATTGTCGCCAAACCTTTTTCGAGCGCCGCACCGGAAACATCCATCATATGTACGTGAAGTCCAACACTGGCAGCGACCTGCGCTATTCCATTGCCCATTTGGCCAGCGCCAATCACACCTAAACTTTGAATCTGAGATATACCCTGAGTCATGCGACCCCTCCCCTGCAAAAAATAAAACTCCCGTCAAATACCGGAATCTCCCGCCAAGGCTCCGGCCACAGGCGTGAGCCGCCACATCACCAGAGCCCGGTGTTCATCCAGACTGACATTTTCAATGACCTTCTTTGTTCCTATCAACGACAGCACCGAGTTGTCATAGCGACTATGCCAAGACAAACCAAGACTGTACTCCATGATCTGATTTCCGCTGACGTCGTTTCGTGGGCTAAGAATTTCGTAACGCGCAAGCCAGTTCACCGGGCCCGTCGTAAGTTCAAGATCAGTATGCAGAGCCCGCATCTTAACCACGTTGTCACCTTGAATCGCCTCGCCCGCTGTGCCTTCAGCCTCAAGGCGTAGCGGCCGAAGGAACCACTCCAACGCGAGGTTAACGATACGGTAACGTGCCGGCTGGGTGACATCGATACCCGCATCAGGAAGGGCCGCATTTCCTAGCCCCTTAGGATCCGTCGAAAGCCGTGTTGTGCGTCCGGTTGTGCCGGTAAGACCCAAGAGAAAGCTACGGTTACTCTGCCAGCCCAGGCGCCCTGTAAACCAGATTTCGTTATCGAGATCGGGGCCGCCTTCGCCGTTATGAATCGTCCAGTCGCTGAAGAATCCTTCGTTAGCAATATGGTAACTCACACCATAGTCTCGCAGGAGCATATAACGGGTTTGAAAAACAAGACTCCGCGGGAAGGTCAAATGGCGCTCGACATCGCCACCTTCATTACCAAATGCAATCGGGATCAAACCAAACCGAAATCGCCCAAAATCAGAATTCGATTGACCATAACCTTCGATCACCGCTACTTGCTCGGGATTCAAATTCGGCCCGTAGCGCACCGGCAGGCCGAGTAAACTTCGCGAACCCAATTTCAAAACCGCCGAGATCACCGGATCTCGCGTCCACATCATCGCTACATAGGATGAGCCGAGATCGAAACTGCCTAAATGCCGACTTTCGCGGAAACTGTAAGTGGGAGCTAAATAAAAATCCGCTATTTCCAAATGCCCCAGTCGTTCAGATTCAGGGCCGGCATAGGCTATGCCAAAGGTCGAAACCATAGTCGAAACCATAGTCGAAACCATAGTCGAAACTATGATCGAAGCCACAGCGGCAGCCATAGCCTTCGTCAGGATGAGTTTCCAGATGTTTTTCATGCGGCCCAGAGCCTAACGCACGACTCTTCGATGGTCTAGTAGGTACTTTCCTGGCCTTGCTTGCGCACAGGGCCGTCAGCGACCATCAACCATGATGCGTCATTTCATCCGCAAACAGCCCCGCTTCATTCCCTGGGTCCTCTCGTTTTTCCTTCTCATCATCGCCCCCAACTCTATAAAAGCCGCACCTGTGTACCTACGGATTGAGAGCCAGTTTCAATCGGGTCATTACACCCGCTCTCTTTTGGTCAATCGCACAAAAAAAGTGCAGGTTCAGCGTTGGTTTCAGGTCGAAACCAAAGACAAGAACCTTGGCTGGATCTCTGAAGATCAACTCTTAAACGCCCTGAAACTCTGTTCGCAGGCTCGACTCCTTGAGTCCGTTCCCCTTCGTTCCGAGCGCGATCTCGATATCCTGCCCAAGAGCCAGATAACGAAGGACAGCATCGTTTCCATTCTCGAGATTCGCGGCTCGTGGGCGCAGGTTCGTACTGCCCCGCCGCTATCGAAAACCGGGTGGCTCTTAAGTGAGTCCCTGAATGCCGTTCTACCTCCGCCAGACGCGGCTCTTGATAATCAAAAGGTGTTTATACCACGCAATACCACTCTGTACGCGCAAACCGTGCGTCAAGGAAAAATTGTCGAACACGTGTCGACAGCCGGCCTCGGCACCGTGCTGCGCACCTTCGCAGCCAAAGACCCCAAGGGATGGCTCGAAGTTCGTACGCAAGGCGGCGCCCGCGGTTTCTTACTCCGAAACGAAGTCATCACCGCGAGCGACCTTGGCAAAACCGGCGCGCATGCCCTGAACGATCTCACGGCCCTGCGCTCAGCCCCTCTTCCCTACTCCCATCTTTCGCGCCATATTCACCACGCTCATCCGCTGAAAATCATCGGCTCGCAGACCCTACGCTGGGGCCTCGCCCGCCTGTCAGAAAGCGGCGAAGTCTGGTGGCCGATCACGAATGAGGCGAGCGACATCGAACGCGAGATCGCGCACCGCGAGTCCATCTCGACCAACGATCTCTTTCGTCGCAAAATCTTTGATATGGCCTCAAGCCCGGCGATTCCTTCATTGAAGTTCGTTTCCGCACAAGGCGTATTCCGCACTATCGACGGAAAAGAATGGACTAAGATTCCTGTATTTCAGGACAAGAACTACCCGATCGCTATTGCTGGCCTCGGCTCGATCTTCGTCGGCCCATTCGTGAGCGACGATCACGGTGAGACCTTTCAGCAATGGATTCGCTGGGACACCCTGGTGGCGAGCATGAAGCGTATTCGCCATGTCAGCCCCAAACAGCTGCAGATCCAAGAGATCCGCCCCGAAGATCCAGCCGGGCGCAGAGTCGTATTGAAACTCTCGGTTGGCACCGAAGCCTTGATCAAACTCGTGACCGACGATCAGGGCCGCAGCTGGCGTCCGTTGTAGTGGACGCGTTCCGACGCCAGCATTGATTGTATCAATCCACGGGTAAAAAAAATATTTGACGTTCCCGTTAGACTTGAAAAGCGTCCACGTGCCGGACGATACTGTCAGGTGAAATCCCCGATCGATCAGCTCCCTAAAATGCTGGGTGTTTTGATCAAGATCGAGCGACTGAAGCTCCATCGAACTCTGGGTTTTTCGAGCTTATTTACCTATACAGTGTCGGCACTCGAGCTTAGCGAACCGGTGGCTTATGCGTTGATCTCCGTGGCGCGAAAAGCCAAAGAATTCGAGGTTCTCAACGACGCCCTCCGTCTGCAGAGAATCAGTGTCAGTCGCGCCAGCCAGAGTTACACCGAAGATTTCGACAGAGAACTCTGTTTGCACAAAACCCACAGAGAACAAAAGGCGAACGCCCGTCGCCGCGCGGTTCCGGCATGACGTAAATGTTCGCGACCGAGCCCGATGCACATTCATAGATCTGGCGGGCCATCGTTGCACCAATGATCGCTGGCTTCACGCGCATCACATTATTCCTGTCAACCGCGGAGGAAGCAATGAACCGGGGAATCTCGTCACATTGTGCTCGTTTCATCACGATCTCGTTCATCAGCTGGGTTTTGCGCTCGAAGGACAAGTGAACTGGATCCGGGAACCGAGTAGGACTTACTGCCATTAAGTCTCGCGCTGTAGGATTATTCATGGCGCGGAGCTAGCAAGAGGCAATCGCACCCAGACTCGCTTCGTGACAGCCTCCAGCCCTGGAGATCAACGCATAAGTACCTGGAACCAAAAAAAGAAGAAAGCCCCGCTGGAAAGGACCGCTTTTCTGGGATCATTCTTCAAATAGTCGGTGAGATGTGGACATCGAACACTAGGTCCACGGATCAACTCCTAGGAGTCTACGGACGTCGCTCAAGATAAGGCGCCATTTTCTTAAAGCCCAGTTTTGCGATCGCCGCCCGTTGAT
>SXRI01000123.1 GCA_005793615.1 Bdellovibrionales bacterium | reverse complement strand
GGCCATCCGCAAACGGTTAAACCATCAAACGGCGTCCATCCGGAACGGCTTGCGATCCAGGAGTTCGTGATCGTGCGTCGTTTCTTAAGATCGACAAGAGTCAAATCGGCATCAAAGCCCACTCGGATCTCGCCTTTACCAATGGCACCGTAAATGCGCGCGGGATTGCGAGATAGCAACTCCACCAAACGCGTTAGGCTGAGGCGGCCATGGCTCAGGTGATCAAGCATAATCGGTAGAATCGTCTGCACCCCGGTCATGCCCGAGGGAGTTTCGGGATAGGGTTTGGCTTTTTCCTCAAGAGTGTGGGGAGCATGATCGGAACCAAGCACGGTTACGATACCGTCGTTAAGAGCTCGCCATAAAGCCTCACGATGGCGCTCATCGCGAATCGGCGGATTCATTTGCGCCAGTGTCCCGAGGCGTTCATAGCACTCAGGAGCAGCGAGTGTAAGATGTTGCGGCGTTGTTTCGACAGTAGCAATATCGGTTTTGTCTTTTAAGAACGCCATTTCCTCTGCAGTGGTCACGTGGAGAACATGCACGCGGCGCTTTGTTTCGCGGGCCAAGCGGATCAAGCGTTGCGTGGCGAGAAGCGCTGTCTGCTCGTCACGCCAAAAAGGATGAAGGCGCGGATCATTTTTCCCTTCGACAAGAGCGCGGCGCTCGCGAAGTCGTGCTTCATATTCAGCGTGTACGGCCACTCGCCGTCGGCCATGAGACAGGATCTGCTTAAGCCCATTGTCGTCGTCGATCAAGAGGGATCCGGTCGAACTCCCCATGAACACTTTCACCGCACAACAGTTGGGATGACGTTCGAGAGTTGCAAGTGCCCCTATGTTCTCGGGGCAGGCACCGATAAAAAAGCTGAAGTCAGTCCAGGCGCGGCCATTGGCATTTTGCAGTTTAGCAGCAAAGAGTTCAGCCGTGGTGGTTGCAGGTTTAGTATTAGGCATTTCATAAATCGCGGTAACGCCACCGAGGGCAGCGCCTTTGGTGCCGGTCTCGATGTCTTCCTTGTGGGTAAGGCCTGGGTCGCGAAAGTGCACCTGTGAATCAATCACGCCAGGGAGCAAGTGTAGACCCTTAGCGTCGATGACCTCGCGAGCTTGTTCGTACATTTGTTCGTGAACCTGATTGTGTCCTTGGGACCCGATGGCGACAATGCGGCCATCTTTAATCGCAACCGAAACCTGTGCGACTTCAAGATGATCAGGGTTGTTGGGTGAGGGAAGTACACATTCAGCATTCTTGATAGCGAGATCAATATTCGTCATGGTGAGGAACCCTAGCACAGGTCTATAGTCGTTGTCTCGACTTTAGGAGAGATTGTGTGTGAGAGTTTCTACACTAGGCCGAGGGCCAAGTGAGCGGGTAGACCCGTTGAGTTTTCTCCTGTGTCTAGCGACAATAGAGACATGGATCCAAAGCTCGTTATTGGCTTTATTTTTAGCCATTACGTCCTCATTTTTGGCACTACTCTAGCGCTGTTTTTCACAGTGTCCATGGTGTTATTAATACGCTCGATTGGTCAGAAAAACGGCGAAGTTTTACCGATC
Organism: Bdellovibrionales bacterium; assembly: GCA_005793615.1. Lineage (GTDB taxonomy): Bacteria > Bdellovibrionota > Bdellovibrionia > Bdellovibrionales > JAMPXM01 > SXRI01. The sequence goes on along the minus strand of SXRI01000123.1, from coordinate 4,639 downwards.
GACGTCGACGCCATCGAGGACGTGATGAAGCGCGTACTTTCGACGCAGCCCATTTCAATCACCAGTGCTGCTCCCAAGGTCTTTGTGGCCCCCAGCAGCGAGGATTCACAGGTAGATACTGTTGGTGACGAGAGCGGAGCGTCGAGTGAAGTTTTGGCCGAGCGCGATGCCACGATAGAATCACTTAAACAAGAAATTGATGCGCTGAAAGCTGAATCCTCAGGTAAGGGCGACGGTGGAGGAACGGACTCTTCGCCCTATGTGAGTGAGATTGCTGATCTGAATATTAAAGTCGATGAATTGCAGGCGCGTCTCGCGGAATATGAAATCATCGAGGACGACATCGCCGATCTTTCGATGTTCAAGGAAAAGAATCGTTCCGTTGAGACCGAGGTCACTGAACTCAAAACGAAGCTTACTGAAGCGGCCTCTCTGGCTGCGACTCAGGCTGCGGCAGCTCAGAAAGCTCCAGCGCCTGAGCCTGCGGCGTCGTTAACACCATCTTTAGATTCGGGCATCAAGTTTGAAAAGATTGATAAGTTCGAACTCGATATGAACGATGAAGCGATGAAGGCCTTTACCGAAGCGGTAGAAGGCAATAGTGCCGCGATCGCTGCGGTGAAAAACCTCCCGCCGTCTGCCGATACCACTCCGGTGGCAGCACCCGTTGCTGTCGCAGCGACTGCGGATGTTTCAGTGGCGGATCTCGGATCGCAGGCCGACATTGATGCGCTATTTAAGGCGCACACTGGGGCGGGGGATGCGCCCAGCAAAGCAGAACCCGAAGCGCCGCCTTCCCCAAGCGTTGGTGCACAATCCGATATCGATGCTCTGATGAAAGCCCATTCGGCTTCGCCAGAAACGCAAGCAGAAACGCAAGCAGAAACGCAAGCAGAAACATCAGAAGTAAAAGCAGAGCCTGAAGCGCCGCCGCCGAGTGTGGACTCTCAGGCTGATATCGATGCGTTGATGAAGGCTCACTCCTCACCGGCACTTGTGGCTCCGGTGCCAGTTCCTGTGCCTGTGGCCGAGGTAGCACCCGCTCCGGTTTTTGTTCCTGAGCCGGTTGCCATCAAGCCGATGGCACACGAACCGGGCCTCGATGATCTTCTAATGGGCGGAGCGCTTTTGTCGCCGGAGGAAATGGCCGCCCAAGATTCGACACAGATGCCAGCAGAAGAAAGGTCGCCACATTCTCAGACCGAGGAAGTTGAAGATCCTCTTGCTGGAGTGACCGACGCGGAAAAGATGCTCTCCGAAGTAGAAACCATCGCGCACAGTTCGGGTAACTCAGATGAAGATGCGCTCGAAGAAGCACTCGATACCGATAAACTTCTTGCGGAAGTTGATTCTCTTAAGGCCGGAATGAAGTCGGCCTAAGAACCAATGACCGCTTGCAAAGGAGCATCCGATGAAATTTTCAATAGCTCGCATTTTGCTTTCTCGAACGGTACTGGTGGCGGCTGTGTCGGCGCTTGTGCTGCTGTGTATTCCATTGGTTCAGGCGGCGGTACCCAAAGATGTAATTAAGGTTCAGCCGTCAGGTAAAAAGGTTTTGCTCACGGCGACACGGGCTGCGTTGACCATGCCTCTTGCTAACCGCCTCGAGGCGCTTGAGCAGCAGGGCGAACAAGGCTATCGCAATCTGGTCGCGATCATGTTTGATGATTCAGTGCCAATGGCGATTCGCTGGCGTGCCGTCACTCTGGTCGGGCGAATCGGTCGTCGACAGAGCTTTCCGGAGCTGGAGCGGGCGCTTATTCATCAGGATTGGTTTATGCGTAATGCTGGTCTGGTCGCGCTGGCGCATATTGATCGAAGTCGCGCGATCGCTTGGGCACGGAAGCTGATCTCCGACCGGGCGCTCGTGGTGCGGGCGGCGGCCGTGCAGACATTGGGTGACTTGCGTGATACGGCGTCAATTCCGCTCCTGTGGCAGAAATTGAATGCCAAAGAGAACTTTCATAATAATCAAAGCTTATTTGTTCGCCGGCGTATTGTCGAGGCGCTGACGATTCTGCAACGTTCCGGTGACGAGGGGAAATTCGTTAGCCTATTGACCGATCGTGATCAATCGCTTCATCCCTTGGCGATCATGGCTCTGGAGAACATCACTCGTTCAAGTTTAGGTACCTCGAAAGATCCCCTCGCTCTGAAGCGCGAACGCTGGCAGAGTTGGTGGCGCGATCAGACGCAAGCTAAGATGTAATCGGTCATGTCGCCGGTGTTGATTCGTCGCCGGCAGGCTTGTCTTTCTTGTTCTGCTTCTCGGCAGCACGCTGTAAAGCCTTATTAATGGTGAGCTCGCGGCCGATGCGATAGAGTATCACTTCCTCCTCAAGGCCATCGCTCGGCAGCGTGCCTGGTTCGGAGAAGAAATCATGTACCGATTCGATTTGTTTTAACACCACGACTTTGACCGCTGACCGCGAATCGGTTTTACCGCGCACAAGGCGTATCAGGATTCGATAACGGTAGCCGCTCGAGTATTCGATGGATTTATGCGGTGGTTTGAAACGACCGTCGCTCTTCACGTAGTCACTTTCAAAGATCCCGGCCTCGGTATTATCGACCCGTTGAGGGTACTTGAGCATCGCTAACTTGAGCGCCGCTTCGACGTCTTCGTATTTTGCGAAGAAAACCTGTACGACCGGAACATTGAGTTTGAGTTTTTGATCCAGACGGTCAGTTGCGGTTTGGCAACCATTCAAAAGCAAAAGAGAAGTGCCAAGTGCAAGAGTGAGGAGAGGCCTTGGTCGCGTAGAGATTGAACGAGACCAAGGCTTCACTGAGCAAAGATTAGAAATCAACCGCAGAACGAGTGACATGTGTCGCCTTTTCAAATCCCTCAGGCCCTGGAGCTTGAGGTCTGTCGCTTTCATTGGGTTGGCCGACGAACGAGGCCTCCCAGCGCATCTGCCCCGCCTTCATCGACGGTAGCCCTGATGGCATCTCGGGAAGATCTACGTTCGTTGTCCAGTCATTGACATAAAGCTCCCACTCCGGCGAGGTCTTTTCAAGCTTGTAATTGTCGGCTCCGATCGGCTCGACTTTCGACAAGACCACGTAGGTCATTGAATTCAAAAGTCCGAGAAAGTTACGCGGTGGCGACAGTTTCAGTCGTGTTTGCGAAGCGCGAACGGGTGCTGGCACGATCTCCAGGAATTCAGGCGTCATACCTACTGTGGGTGCCGAAATTGCCAACGACATCGTTGCTGAACTTGCTCCGCGTAAGGCATCGCCCGGGTCCTTGGTGCGGTTGCGCATGAGATGCATCAATAGGCCTCGGGATCCCGGCCCGCTAGGCGCGGTTAGTTTCGCGCGTTCGCCGGGACCGAGTTTTTTGATATCCGAAATGAAATAGTCGCTCTCTGAGCGAGCCATGACCATAGTGAATAGGTCCAAATTGGCGTCGAAGTTCGGAGCAACGAAATCAAGCGTCGATGCCAATTTTGTTTCGTTGATGGGAAGCGGTGTCTCGGTCGTACCCTTTTTGACCGTCACATTCTTGATGCCGACCTCGGTAAACGAAAAACGGTTAACCAATTCGAGGATCGAAGCACCTCGGCGAAGCTCGCCAACCATGTCGGCGATGTTAACTCGAGCATGAATCGCCTGGACCCGATAAGCCCCGGGAGCCGGAAAGTACTGGCGATAGAGAGGCTTGGAGAACTGAAGCGGAATCATATAGGTCTTGGTTTGTGTTGGTACCGCAAGATTCGAAGGTATTCGTTGCTGATTGCCCAATACCGAAAGCACGTCGATCTCACGCGCAAATACATCGGTGATGTGAATCGCCGCAAGTTGGCCGCGACTCATCGTCGGCAACACGAGTCCGAGATCCAACCAGCCGTCATTGCGAATTTTGCCGTAACCTTGAGTTTCACCTTTGAGTTCGATCGAGGAATCTGCGACTGGCCGGACTCGGACTTTCAGGTGACGAGTGTCTTCGGGCGTGCGCGCGAAAAAAGTAGTGCGCACGAAACCCTTGGCCTCGACAGTCACGGGTAGTGAAGTAGTCCAACTGGCGGGAATGGGCGCGTGGCCGCTCTTATCTGTGACAATGATGTTGCCCGCAAAAGGCTCAGAGATCCGCTGGCCGATCATGATTTGCGCGCCGGCAACCGGCTGACCCGCAAGATCAGTGACGAGGATCTGACCGGCTTGCGCAGATGGACCGCGACTCGCTAATTCCTCAGTTTCGTTTAGTTTCTGTTCTGACTTTTGAATCTGCGGGCTCTGCTTCGAGCAGCCAATGTTAGGACCGGCTAATAAGCCGACGATGAGGCCGGGCAAAACGAATAGCGAAAACATGCGCATAGAGGAACCCCTTCCTTGGTAATACCGACTGACTTGTCTCTTGTGGCAGTGTGAGAGCCTGATTTCCTTGGTTCTCATTATCGATTGCATGCAAACCCCTCGGTGAAGTCAACCGAGACTCGTAAGTGCTGCCTGAAATTTGTGCATTTTTAGGGTCCAGCAGCAAGATTCCTCGACCTTTTTACGGGAACGCGGTTGACGCCTGGGCAAAGGACCGGTAACTTCCCGTTCTCTTATCGTTTTTCGCAGTTGCCAGGTACTCGGGTAGGTTCTCTCAGTGGCCCTCTGAGTAGTTTTCTGGCTCGACAAACGAGTTTCT
>SXRI01000122.1 GCA_005793615.1 Bdellovibrionales bacterium | reverse complement strand
TCGAACTCCGCTGGCAGTGGAGAGACCACGGCGAAGTCCTGAAGGTTCCATTTGAAGCTAAGACGGTGGGCGTGCAGCGCCAGGCGCGAAAACCCATAGCGGTTCAGAATGCGTTCGTTATCTTTGGGGTTACCATAGCGGCTATCACCGACGATGGGACGGCCGGCAATAGCGGCGTGTTTGCGGATCTGATGTTGCCGCCCGCTTTGCAATAAACAATGTACGAGTGAAAAATAGGGGCTATTTTTCTCAGCCCGATAAAGCGTTCGTGCCGTGATGCGCTCGCCCGCTACGCCCTGTGGATTTGTACGGCTCTCGGCGGCATCACTGATCGGTGCATCCCAGACTTGCCATTCACTGGTCACTTCAATCACACCGCGCAATACGGCAAGGTATTCTTTTTCTCCTGCCTGCATCGCCAGTTGTAGCCGCTCTTGAAGTTCGGGCTTGAGGGTGACCATCAGTAAACCTGAGGTGTCTTTGTCGAGGCGATGCACAAGGTGAAAACCGGATCCGAGTCGACTGAGTACCGAGTCGGCGGCGTTATGACAACTTAAGCCTGAAGGCTTTTCAACGATGGTAAAGTCCTCACAAGAGTAGATCTGCTTCAGGTTCGAGTCTTGGTCCATGGGTTACTTCACTTGCGCAAGAATCGCTTGAATTTCGGCAAAGGACTTTCCCGCCATGACTTCACGGATCACCACGAGCGCACGATGCATTTTGTCGATAAAGTGCGGACCTACGGAATTGGTAATAACGAATCTCTGCGGATGAGTTGACCACGCGGTCTTGATTCGTTCATTGAGAGCCCAGGCTTCGTCAAAGGTTTCGCGTCTCAGGGGATTAGAGACATCGTAGTAACTTTCGGGAGCGGTATCGAGGTGAATCACCCAGTCGTAACGGCTGAGCTCTTGATTAAGTGAGCTATTGATCGCTCTTAGAAACTCATCACTGTCGGCGGCATTTGGCCAGTAGGCCAGGCCGTCAAGCGAGCCGCGATCACAAACGACAAGGCGGTTGGGGCTCTCGTGGCTGATAAGTGCTTCGAGTTCGCGCTGTAGAAAGTAAATGGCCTTTTGCTGATGGCGGATGCCGTCGATCGTTTTGCGCCTTGGCCAGCCGCCGCCAAAAACGATCGAGGCAGCTTCGGGAACAACGGCCACTTGCGTGGCGTACTGTTTAAGAACGGCTTGGCAAAGCGTTGTCTTGCCCGCGCTGGGGCCACCGGTGAGTGCTAATTTCCGCATCCCTTGAGAGTACACTCAGCAAGGTCAAAACTCAAAGACTCAAGACGTTAGGCTAGAGCAATAGAAGCAAGGGTCAGTGCTGTCATAAAAAGGATGAAAATATCGAAGGTACTCTGATCCCTTTCACGGCTTTTTTCTTTGGCATTTTGGCTCATGAGTCGATGTCCTCCCTTCAGTTAAAAGTACCTGAAAGTTTGCTCTCCACGACACTGATGTCTTCGGCCCAAACTGTGTCGAATTTTTAGCCAATTACGTAGCCAATTACGTAGCCAGACGAACACGCGCCAGGACCGCGCCGTGATCGGAGAGCGCATCCCATGGCGACTCGGTAAAACAGCGTGCCTCTAAAGGTGCAAAGCCACGTAGGTAAATCCGATCAAGACGCAAAAATGGAAACCACGCCGGAAAGCTCGCCGCGTGTTTACCATGCATACTGAAATGAGCCTCGGTCACGCCAAGCTCGGCTTTCAAGATCGGTGAGGCGGATTCACGCCAATCATTGAAGTCTCCGGCCAGAATCAAAGGCGCATCATTGGGAACATTTTGCTGAATGCGCTTAATGATGCGTTTCAGCTGCTGCGCACGCCCGCGTTCAAAAAGGTCAAGATGCACGCAAATCGCATGAACCGGTTGGGTTCCTGGGCGCAACGGTTCGATCGTGGCGTGGAGGAGTCCGCGTCGCTCGAAACGGTTGTTGGAGATGTCAAGATTCTCCCATTCGATGATCGGGTGTTTACTTAAGATCGCATTGCCGTGATGGCCATCGACATAAACCGCGTTTTTTCCGTAGGCGAAGTGAGTCCAGACGGAGTCCGCCAAAAATTCAAACTGCGTGCTCGCGGGCCAGCTGGCATGTTTGCGTGAATGACCTGAGTGTTCGCCAACGATCTCCTGTAGAAAAACCAAATCGGCGTGTGTCGTGCGAATCGCTTCTTTGATCGCGTTGAGCACAAAGCGCCGGTTCATCGAGAACCCTTTATGAATGTTGTAACTGAGAATACTCAAGCCTTTTGCCGACATCGTTTAAATGTACTCCTTAAATAGGTACAGAATAAGTCTTCCTAGAGTTGAGCGCCACCCCGTCGGCGCACTTGTGATTTCTTGCGCCTGGCCGAGGTCATCGAGAAAAATATGAGCGAGATCTTGCAGAGAAGACTCGCGGGAAATCACGATGTCGACCTCGAAATCGCGAAAGAGACTGCGGCGATTGAGGTTGCTTGAACCAACAGTGGCCCATTGATCGATAATGACACTTTTTGCATGGAGAAAGCGTGGCAAATACTCAAAGATCCTAATGCCGTCTTCAAGAAGTGCCGTGTAGTACGAGGTTGCGACCCATGGCATAAAAAACACATCGGACTTGCGTGGAACCAGAACTCGAACATCGACGCCACGGTGTCTGGCGCGTTCCAGGCGTCGCAAGATCGGTTTTGATGGCGCGAGGTAAGCATTGGTGATCCAGATGCGGTCGCGGGCCCGGTCAATGCGGCGACAAAAATCTTTGTAGCCTTGGCGGCGTAGCCGAATGGTGTAGTTCAGGCGCACAAGGTAGCTGCGCACTCGTTTAGGTTCGGGCAAAGATGCAATTTGCTCAATCCAATGGCGTTTACCGTCAATATCGTGTGCCCGCCGCCATGCGTATTCAAAACCATGAAGAAGCGCTTGAATACCCTCGTCGCTCTCCTCGCCGCTGACGCGAATTCCGGTGTCGCGCCAAGCTAGAGTCCCGTGGGCTTTTTCACTGTGGACTGCGGAGATATTGAGACTTCCGGCCCAGACATCCTTGCCATCAATGATGACCATCTTGCGGTGGTTGCGGCGATTAAGACGCGCGACAATCTGACCACTAAGAGATGCGGCGCGCCGTCTGATGCCGAGTTCAGCGAGTATGCGGCGCAGTAAGTGAGAAAAGCGCACCAGGTGGTAAATACGAACTTCGACACCATTTTTTTCTAGTTCCAAGGCGCGGCGGTTGGCCCAGGAGCCTGCACCGATTCCGTCGACGAGGACGCGTACCTTCACGCCACGCTTGGCTGCCTCGATCAATGCCTTTTCAAAACCACGTCCGACCTGGTCATCGTCGTAAATATAGGTTTCAAACTCAACAGTGCTCATTGCTTGGGCGATTCCGGCAAGAATGTCGGAAAAATAGGCATCGCCTTGATAGAAGAGCTGCTCTGTTTTCCAGGTACTTGCCATTAATGCCGCACTTTCGATGAAGAACCTCTCGAGAGGTATTTTCACCTGCCTGAACGCGCTTTGTCTATTTGTAGATTTACCTTGCTCTTACGGGTGGTTTTTGAGGAATTTGTCAGTAAATTTTTTGGAGGGTACCGATGCAGGCCAGATTCATCGAAGAAGCGATCAGTCAGAAACGTGGAACTTTGCTCGCGAGCGGAGCTCTTGCGGTCCGCACCGGCAACCACACCGGGCGTTCAGCGAATTCGAGGTTTGTCGTTCGAGATCAGACAACTGAAACGGCTGTCGATTGGGGTGACGTCAATAAACCCTTTCAGCGTGAGAACGCCGATAAGTTTTTTAACGATATCCAGCGCCGTCTTGCTGACACAACGGTGTACACCGTGCGCGGCTTCATCGGACCCTTTCCGTTAGAAGTGGCGACCACGAGTTCGTGGCATGCGGCCTTTGCGGACAATATGTTCCGTGAGCACTTCATCGATCGTCTTGCGAATCAGGCCAAAGGTGGCCGTGCAAAGCTTGAAACCATGCATATTTGGCACGACCCCTACACCAAAGCCAGCGACTACGGCATCACCGCTCCTGATGATGCGTTCATTTTGCTGGATCCGGGAAATCTTCGTATCGGGATTTGCGGTACAGCCTATGTCGGAGAGATTAAAAAATCCGCATTTTCCATGGCGAACTATCTTTTGCCCGCGACGGATGTTTTGCCGATGCATGCTTCCGCGAACTGTCTCGAGGACGGTAGCCGTTCGAGTGTGATCTTTGGTCTGTCTGGAACCGGCAAAACAACCTTGTCGGCGCAAGCCGGGCGCTTCTTGATCGGTGACGATGAAATCGCCTGGGGTTCTGAGGGTCTTTCCAACCTCGAAGGCGGCTGTTATGCCAAACTCATCAATCTGACTGAAGAGCGTGAACCGGATATTTTCCGTGCTGTGCGCCGTTTCGGCTCGCTCCTTGAAAATGTAGTTTTTGATGAGACCCATCGTGAGCCTGATTTCGCGGCTATCGATTACACTGAGAATACTCGCGGCTCCTATAAACTGGGTTCGCTCGAACGTGTTTTTGATCAAAAGGCAGAAGCGGCACATCCCGACACCATCGTCTTCTTAACGGCAGACGCTTTCGGAGCTTTGCCGGCGGTCGCCCGTTTAGATGAATGGCAAATGCGCTATCATTTCATGTCGGGCTTCACGGCGAAAGTCGCTGGTACCGAGATCGGCATTAAAGAGCCAAAGGCGGCCTTCAGTGCCTGCTTTGGTGCTCCGTTCATGCCGCGAGCCGCTTCGGTTTATGCGAACCTCTTAGCCAAGAAAGCGCGCGAAACCGGTGCTAACGTATGGCTCTTGAATACTGGCTGGGTTGGTGGCTATCAGAATGGTAAGCGCTTCCCGCTGCCGCTCACACGGCGAATTCTCGAGCTCATTCAGACCGGTGAAATCGAGCAGGGTGGCTTTGTGAAACATCCGATTTTTGGTTTTGATGTGCCGAAGTCGGCAAGTGGCATTGAGCCCGAACTACTGGCGAGCCCTGTGGGTCCGCAGGTTGAAGATCTCGCGCGCCGTTTCGTAGCTAATCAAGCGAAGTTTAAAGACGCTGACGCGCAAGAGATTTGCGCCAAAGGTGGCCCTTCGATGGCGGGTTCAAAGGTTGAGGTGGGTGGCGAAATGCCCAAAATGGCAAACATGCCCAAGGGCGCGGTTGCCGGCAAAGAACAGAAGAGCCTCAACTCCTAGCTTGGGGCCTACCTGAGGAAAACTGACCGACAAATTTTCAAGTTCGTCGTAAATTGTCGGTCAGTAAATCCTAGTTGGCTTGTGAGTCGAGTTTCTTTGGCGTCGCAGCTTCACGGAAACCTTCCAGTCGGCGATTAATCTCGGGCGGGATGTTGACGCCGCCCGAACCAGAATAACCTAGGGTAATAGAGTCACGCAGATGATCAAAACATGTTTGTGCCTGTTTTGAATGGGGCTCGGCGCGAATGCACTGTTCATAGTAACTCTCATGCAGCGTCCAGAAGTTCATATCGCGTGTGGCCTCGGCGACAACACCAGCAAGAAAAAGTGATTTTGCACCAAGAGGATTATTGGTCGAGTGGCTTTGTAAGTAATTGTGCAGAATGCTTGCCGCGCGGAAATAAACGATATCTTGGGAGTGATCAAGCGGGAATTCCTGCAGCTTTTTGGCTTTGAGAATCATCGTTTCGGCTTGCTTGATTTCATCTTCTGGCTTGGGAGTTTTGGCTTTTTTCTCAAGTTTCGTTCCTTGTTTCGCTTCTGATTTTACTTCTTGGCGCCACTCCTGGATCGAAAGCTTCCATTTACCGAGAGACTTCTTCATCGATTCCGGGAGAGCCGCTTGGGTTTCTATTTTTCCGATCAACGCCAGGGCATCTTTGGAATCATTTTTCACGCGTACAATAATCGCGAGAGCTGAGCGTGCGCTCTGTTCCCAGGCAAAGGGATCTGCTTTGGCGAGTTCTTGGTCTTTCAGCACGGCAAGATAAGCCTCAAGCGCTCGATCAAATTGGCGGGTTGCCGTAAAGAACTCAGCCTGCTCGACTTTTGAGAGTTCACTCAAATTAATATTCAGATTCAGGCGCGGAAAATCGGGGCCGTTTTTAGTCTGAGTATGACATTGAATGCAATAGGAGGTCGTGTCCTTAAGAATTTGCCGGGCGTAATTACGATTGCCGCTCTTGAGGGTGTCGAGCGCACGTTCAATGTCTTCGGCAAACAAGCCGCTCATCAGCTTGATGGTAGGATCACTATTAGGTTTTTGGGCGTTCGAAAGACCGTGGGCGAGCTGGCGCAAATTTTTGGTGGATGTTTCGATACGTTCAAAGTTATCAGGTGAATTAAATTTTGCATTCGAAGCCACCAACGGTAACAGGTCCGAAAGCGTCGCCGAGAGCGATTGCATCTGCGCCGACCAGTTGCCGCCCTTGGCGCCAGCGGCGCCTTCGGTTGACGTTGCAGTGGGGCCTTGAGCATTAGACTCCGCGGCAGGTTGTGCCTTGAGCGACTTTTCTGCGGGCTCGCCAGGAGACGTTTGGGGAGCGGGCGTTTTGGGAGCCGAACTACAGCTCAGGCCGCTGATCAGTCCGCAGGCGAGTCCGATTGTCGCCACCAAAACCATAAAAAAAGATCGGAATAAACTCTTTGCGATCCGTGCCATGAGCTTGTGTCCTCCTGATACAGACCAGGCTACTGCGGCTTGGTTTACGAATTCAATGTAAATGGTAAGCCCTAGGGTGTTTTTCGCGGGAAAAGATCTAAACGGGTCTGGGAAAGAGCTCTACGCGGTGTTTGATGTGTTCAGGTATCCGTGCATCGAGTATCTCGCGCAGGTAATTGCTCGAGTATCTCGCTGAGGCGTGAATGAGCACGATCTTCTCACTGGAGATCTGCTCAAGTCTTCCGAGAAGTTCATTAAGGTGAATATGGCCCCAGGTGCGGGCGTTCTCGACTGACTTCTTGTCGTCCCAGTAGGTTACTTCAATAACCAAGACCCGCGCGGC
>SXRI01000121.1 GCA_005793615.1 Bdellovibrionales bacterium | reverse complement strand
ATCAACGGGCGGCGATCGCAAAACTGGGCTTTAAGAAAATGGCGCCTTATCTTGAGCGACGTCCGTAGACTCCTAGGAGTTGATCCGTGGACCTAGTGTTCGATGTCCACATCTCACCGACTATTTGAAGAATGATCCCAGTAGCGCATATGGAATGGTTTGCCGGATAAACGGCTGTAAGCTCGGCCTGGTTCTCTGATCCAGTTCACTTGTCCTTCGACCGCAAAGCTCAGCTGGTGAACGAGATCGTGATGAAACGAGCATAACGTGACGAGGTTCGCCGGTTCATTGCTGCCTCCGTGATTTACAGGGATAACGTGATGTGCGTGAAGCCAGCGATCATTGGTACAGCGATGGCCAGCCAGATCTATGAATGTGCACCGAGCTTGGTCGCGGGCATTGACGATGTGCCGTGCTCTGGCAGTGACGGGCGTTCGCCCTTTGCTTGCTTCCGGTTTTGCTTCGAGCTTTGTGCAAACAGAGTCGGGAGTCATGACGGAACTCTCTTCACGCTAACAAATAGATCACCCACGGTTTCGAGAGGGCTACCGGTAGCCACAAGTTGCGGCGCCTATTTCCACTTGATTCCGGCGCAGGCTTCGCTTGGTCTGGCATTCACTCCGTCGGGAGCGATCTCGGTGAACCAGTTTTGTGAGCCACCGCCGGAACCAGTCGATGCAGTTTTGCCGGTGACACAAGCGCATTGTTCTTTGAAGAGCCCGGCGAAAGTGCCGCGAGTTGCTTGTGAGAAGGACGGGGTAGAGGTGGAGATCACCACTGGATCCCGTTTGCCGTCAATGAGAGTGATGTTCTTGGTTTGCGAATTAATGCTCAACCACCCGCAATAGGTACCCTCGCTCTCGGACTTCGGCGTTGCGCGCGCGCGTGGGGCTGGACGAAGTTTGCGCAGGCGCGGACTGCCGGCGCAGAAGTTCTTTCGGTCTTGAACCGCGTGGATGTCGAGAAAGGCATTGACCATGCGGCCATCGCCACCCGTGACGTGGGTGATGTGCCCTGTGGCGCAAGCACACTGCCAATTCAGTAACTCTCGGTATTCACCAATGCTCTGCAGAGCATGATTCTTTTTCAGGATGGTGGCATTGAATTTTCCATCGACAATACGAATCAGGTCGTCGTCGACGGAGTCGACCCAGCCGCAGAACTTCAACACCGGTGAGGCCGCAAAGGTCTGTTTTCCATTTGTTTCAGTATGTAGATCACGCTCTCCCTGCGTCATTCCGGAAGCGGTATCGGACGCCTGGTCAACGGTTTGCTTGATAGGGACATCCTGATCGACGTCCTGTTCTTGAAACTGCGGATGAACAATACCGACGGCAGCGAAACTTTTTAGAATGACACCGCAGCGTTCAGCTAAGCTAGGGGTCTCTCGGCATTCGTCGTAGAACTGTATCAGATAGTCATTGAATCTCGCTGTTGCCGTTAGTCGGTAGGCGATGGTGTTAAGAAGAATCTGCTGAGTCTCTTTGATGCCGAATTCCGCGATGATGAGGGAAGCCGCGCGATTGAGTACACCCGATGCAAGGTGAATACCGCAGTTGTCGTTATTATACGAGGGTTGGCAATTCTCGGGATAGGCCTTTCGCAGTTTCGCAAAATCGTCGAACTGCGCCGCAAAAGATAGTTTCGGGGCATATAACTGCCTGAGGCTCGGCTCCTTGAGAGCGAATGAACTGACTTCTTCAGGGGAGTACTTATATTTAGCTATGATCAAATCACTGAGGTTGCGTTTCTCGACCAATACTGGCGGCGTGAGAATATCGGCACCGACGTGGTAGGTGAACTTGCCATCGTGGTGCGCCACCGAATCGATGATCGCTCCCATGAAGTCGGCGAAGTGTTCATTGATGGCGCCTGCATCCGAGCGATATTCGAGTCCGGAGGAAAATTGAACCACGGCGTGGGTGTATTCATGCCCGAGAACGGAGAGCGAGTTTTCAAGATTCGCCAGAGTCTCGCCACCTTCACCGATAATGAACTTTTCTTGTTTGATCAGCCAGGCGGCGTTCTCGCGGTAGTCGATCGAACGAAGTTTGGTATGGACTTCGATGTCCTGTTCGATTCCTTTGCCGCGGTAGCTTGGCCAATCAAAATTGGCGTTAAAAAAATCCATGACGATCTGTAGATTTTGACTGGCGCGTAAGACACTCTCTCCGCCTTGGGTTTTTTCTCCACCCGGGAAGTTGGGACTTTGATACCCGTTGATCGAAGAAGCCGAGGTACGAAGCTCACGAAGATTCTTGACGGTGAGTTTTTCGCCGTCACTTGCCGGAATCTCGATATCGAACTCAATGGGCAAAAGAAAGAAACCAGTGACTTGAAACATCCACTTCGTTCCATGCCGGATCAGAGCGAGCTGACGTTCACGAGCGAGATCAATCAAAATACGGGCAGTGGCCGCACTTGAGAGCGAACCGAAAAAATAGTTCAGAGTTTCGCGCTGCTCGGAAATTTGGCTATTGAGAAAGGTGTCGAACTCAAAAACGAGTTTGGCGCGTGCCGCGGTTGCCGCGAAATATTTTTTAATCGACTCGCGTGGTCCTTCTGACAATTTGATATGGGTCATGAGAGCAGCGAACTCGGATTCGCTCAGCTGAAACTGAAACCCGGGATTCTGCAGGGAGGGTCCAAGTGACGGCGGAGTTAGCAAGTGACTATTGAGGCGCGTGAGACCGTGTGAATCAATGAAGGCGATGACATCGGCGCCCTCAACGGGAATGAAGTAATCTTTTAGCCCGATCCTGCGAGTGAGCTGCTGTGAGAACCGAACGTAGAGACGTTTACCGACCTGGCGTTGGTTGCTCAACGAGAGAGAAAACCCGATCTCGCCACGTGCTCCCAATTGTTCCCGGTGTTTTTGGATGTAGCTCTTCAGCGTCTCGATCTCATGGTCGGTGAGTAGGCGTGTATTTGGAAATTGGAATTCGGGACTAGGCAGAGTCAGTGGCCGATGATCGGGAAGGTCGACCCGTACGGTCATTGGCGTAGCGGCGAGTCCGCGATTTATCCCAGGTGTTGACTGCTCCGCAGCTGGCGAGTGAGTAGGGGTAAGTGAGGTGCAACGTGAGAGTGTGAAACCCAAGGCAAGCAGAACGACAGTATTAAGAATATATGACACGCGACCCATCGTAGGCTTTTCGGTATTTCGCAGTGCAGACGTGACGAGGGTGTATCAAATATCGCTACAAATTTTCAGCAGTGGTATTCGCACAAATTTGGTTGGCAGGACGTAGATCGAGCCACTTGATTATGTCCAGGCCTATCCCGCCAGTCAGGTCTGTATGTTTGTTTGGGAATCATTTCAAAAGCCGTGGCGATTTTGTGGATACCTAGTACTCCGACAAGAAAGTTTCTAGCCGTTTTTTAGAGCCCGCTTCTTCGCGGGTTTGACTCTTTGCAGTAGCAACATGTTTTTGTTCTCGATTATCCATTCAAATTCCTCGCCTTTTTCGATCTCGAAACTCTGT
>SXRI01000120.1 GCA_005793615.1 Bdellovibrionales bacterium | reverse complement strand
TTCTGTCGGACCCATGAAGGTCTTGAACATCAAGTTGAAGTTGCGGGGCTCGGTGAGATCTTTCGAGCCACAGCTCGGACATTTTTTTTCGTTAACGTAGCTTTCAGTATTGTCGGAACGAAAACGAGTCTTACAGTTTTTGCAGTCGACCAGCGGGTCGCTGAAGGTATCGACATGACCAGAGGCCTTCCAGACTGTCGGGTGCATCAAGATCGCGGCATCCAGACCAACGATGTCCTCGCGACGGGTCATCGCATTCCACCAAGAGCGCTTCACATTGTACTTGAGGCTGGCGCCAAGCGGTCCGTAATCCCAACACGAACTCAAGCCGCCGTAGATTTCACTCGACTGAAAAACAAATCCGCGGCGTTTACATAGTGAAACTAAAGTTTGTAGATCGGATAGATGGCTGGTTGGAACAGATGAACTCACGGACGGGTCCTTTCCATTGGCAAAGTCATTGCAATCGCATTTACAACAGCAATTGCAATAACGCGAAAAGTTCGAAAGCGGCCTTAGGAGCCAAGCTCTGGTTACGCCACCAATGGAGCACGAAAGGTATTTTGAATTCAAGGACTTACTTGAAGCGCTGAGGCTATCCGCGAGAGGTATTTTTCAAGATCGTTTCATAGGCCGCATTAAGAAACGGGTGGGCGTCGGGAGTGCTCTGCGTCAACAAGCCCTGATAGGTTGTTTTTACTGTCGCCAGCGACGATCCGGCAGGCACACCAAGGACCTCGTAAGCATCCCAGGCATGCCCGTTCCATTGAAAAAGCACATTGAGAGATTTTTCAGCAGCGGCAGCGGGGCCTCCGCCCGCAAAAGCGACGTCCCCTGCCCCTTCGACATGCGGAGGTGGTGTCGGCGTCTTTTGCGCCCGCGAATTCAAATTGAGTCGAGTCGGATTATGACTACGGCGGATAAAGAAAAATGAAATGACGATCGGAGTGACAATCAAGGCGTAGATGAGTAAGTACTGCTTCGGCGTGAGGTCCACTTTCCAAGTTTCAAGTAAGCACGAGCGAAATGCAACGCTATACAAACTACGGGCCGCCGAATTAGCAGGAGAATCACATGACGCAAGCAAATCCTTTTGACCAACAACGACCGATCGACGGAGTGAAAAACATCATCGCCGTCAGCTCTGGAAAGGGTGGCGTCGGCAAAAGCACGGTCGCGGTCAACCTCGCCCTGGCTTTAAGTAAGCGCGGTGCGCGCGTGGGTTTACTGGATGCCGATATTTATGGCCCTTCGCTCCCACGAATGATGGGAGCCTTGAATCATAAGGTCGATATCGGCGAAGACAAAAAACTGCAACCGGTGACCCGATTCCAGATCAAACTCATGAGCATCGGATTTTTGGTCGATGAAGACCTGGCCGTAGTTTGGCGCGGACCGATGCTTTTTAAAGCCATTGATCAGTTTTTGCGCGACGTCGCGTGGGGCGAACTCGATTATCTTCTCGTCGACCTTCCGCCGGGAACTGGCGACGTGCAGCTCTCACTGGCTCAAAAGGTTCCGCTCGCCGGAGCCATCGCGGTTTCCACTCCGCAGAACGTTTCTTTGATCGATGTCAAAAAAGCCCTGGATATGTGGCGACGAATGAGTGTGCCTATCCTCGGCGTTATTGAAAATATGGCGTGGTTTATTCCTCCCGGATCAAGCGAACGCATGCAACTCTTCCCGAAGGGTTCACTGACCAAGTATCTGCAAGAAAACCAGCTCGAGAAACTGGGCGAAATTCCCTTTCATCCCAATGTCGGTTTGGGTTCAGAGGCCGGCATTCCAGTGGTCGAGAGCGATCCTACGGGCGAAGAAGCCAAGGCCTTTAGCGCTGTTGCTGAACGAATTGATAAACGCTTTAGACTGTAACAATGGACGTCTCGATTTGATTCAACTGTGTGAATTTACACACGTTTGTTGAAAAAGTTTTGGACACACTAGACTTGCTGCGTTAGTATTTTGTTAGGAGCCTGGTTCATAGGCATCTTTCGAGAACGCGAACAAAGGGGGTTGGAGTGAGGCCAAGAGAACGGATGATTGAACCTCCACCGGAGTAGCGGTGCTGGATGTTTGATTTCACAATTGAGCGTGTCGTTAAATAAAAATTCCTAGAAGGAGGTTCTTTAGTGATAGGTTTCATCCTTCTTTGCTCAGGGCAAAACATCCGAAAGGGTGTGGCGCAAAGCTAAAGGGGCTAATGTCTGCGAGTTAAATTTCAGCGGACGATGCCAGCCAGCCGCCAGAGGTAGAGAGGCACTTGAGCAGCCACTGGAGGATACATCTGAATAGGGACTTGATCCCTACCCGCCTGAAAGAAATAGGCGGGTTTTTTTTGCCTTTCGCTCTGTGCAAACCGAGCCTGCGCCCTGGATCGCGCGGTCTCGCTAGCCGCATCGTTCACTCTTGCGATACACCACACAAGTCAGTCGCTCAGGCCTCAAGATGAATATCCAGGTCTTGCGAACAAACCCCAATGTAGCCACTTTTCGCAACCGATCAACCACT
>SXRI01000119.1 GCA_005793615.1 Bdellovibrionales bacterium | reverse complement strand
CGACCACGAAAGGCATTTCGAGTAAAGACCGAACTCGGTACTGCGAATGCGTCGGAGATCGTGTTTTATCCGTCTGACGTTAAGGCCCTTGGCAGCTACCTCTGGTCACAAAGTGAACTTACTTATCGTTTCGTCGGTACCCGTTGCGGTGAAAAACATCCTCCGCAAGATCCGAACGGAAGAATCGATTCAAATTACCCCGAGTGTGTCGATTCGAATCCCGGCACTTGGCATATTTCGCTGGTGAATGAAGTGGGTTTACGAAATCGCAGTTTGGTCTTTGATTCGTCCTATGACTATGAGGTGTGGAACTTTCCGATTTTTTCCTATAGCTACGCCTATTTTAATCCCTCTACGGGTAGAATGGTCGACACCTTGGCGAAGGCAACGGTGAGTGCCAAGTTCGCTGGTGATAAGTACGCGAAGTACCGGCATGCCAACGCCAAGTCCATTGTTGGCATCGCCATGAAGGTTTCCTATTCGGCATCGCAGGAGGCGAGTCATCGCCGTACCGACTCGGGCGAAGATGACACGATCAATTCTGTTCACTATGTTTACGATCTTGAAATTGATAGTGGGGGTCATATTATCGGTGGCGAATGGTATCAGAACGCCCACCCTGATTTTCTTTGGACTATGTCGCCCGATACCGAGGTTGTTTCAAGCGGCGATGGTATTGCTAAGAGCCCATGGGATGGCGTTACGGCTCCGCCGGCTGATTGGCGAGACGCCGTCGCCGAATCCGCACTCAGCAGTCATCTTCTGCCTAAGGCGGTGAGAAAGCTCTTCGACCTGAGTCAATAACCAAACCCTGGTCCTGAACCGACAACGATGAGGCGAAAGTTCTTGCGAAGAAAGTGACCGCTTGCCAGGAGTTCAACGTCGGCGTTCAGGCGCTCGCCGCGCTTCACTTGAGTTTGAATCCAGTTCACCAGGAAAAACGAAGCCGATCTCGCCAAGACCTTTCCGTTGGAATCAGTGAGGGTAAGGGAAAAGGCATCCAAGGATTTTTCGGGTACTACGATCACTGTTACGGATTGATCGCTTTGGGAATGGAACTGAAAAGATTCGGTTTCTTTCGATGAGCTCATCAATCCCGTGACCATGAACGAAGTATCGTTGTCTTTCAACTGCTTCGCGACGGGCGCGTCGTAGATTTCGAAGAGTTCGTACTTGGTCTTTTGGGCATTACCGACCTCGATCTGACGCTGGACTCGTTCGTGAGAATCTAGATAGTTGCCATGTGAATCGTGCTTCAAGCCATGTCCGCCGATTGGCCCAAGCGGGCCTAGTGGACCAAAGGGACCTAGCGGACCTAAAGGGCCTAGCGCGGTTAATGCTCCGCCGACCTGAAGTTGTCTGCCGAGTGTTCCCCAATCGGCGAGTTGTTCATACTTGGAAAATGGGCCTTGTGAGCCGAGTGGACCATCGTCGCTCAATGGGCCTCCATTGAGTGTCATGGTTTGGGAGAGTTTGCTCCAATCAGGCAATGTTGCCATTACCTTCGTCACGTTCCAAGAGTTGTTGCCAATGGGCCCCAGAGTTGCCAAAGGTCCGAACGCACCCAACGGCCCAAGTGCGCCGAGCGGGCCAGCTGCTTGCGCGAGATTCCCCGCGCTTGCATCTACTGAGCTTGCCGTTACTGTCGCTGCCTGGGTCGGGTTTCCGAGTGTCGTAAGAGCAATCCAGATTGTGAGTGGCAGCTTAAAGCTCATTGGGTGACCTCAATCGTAGGGGTGAGCGGTTTCTCACTGCTATCGCAAGGAACGTGCCTTATGGCTTGGCCTTGGTTTGCTTCGGGCGACTGGTCGCAGCCTTGCTGCTGTCAAATTGTTAGACAGCTGCGAAAGGCCTCAGCGCTTTGCCCGATCCTTATAGCAAGCGAGCAGTCGATCGAGAGGTTTTGCCAGATGATCCTTATAGTAGGTGACGTGAATGCAGCTTTCGAGGAGCTCGATTTCCGCCGCGCGTTCTTTTGGCGTGGCTGCCGAATTCGATAAGACTTTACGAACCGCAAAATTTTTCTCCGAGCAGTCTTTGAAACTCGGCCAACTCAAATACTTTTCAGAGAGATCGGTTGGCCAGAACAAGCTCACCAGAACCAGTTGGGGATCCTCAGCATTAAGTTTCTTGGTCAATTCCTGGGTGCTCATGTTTTTGATATCGCGTTTAGCGATTGTATAAAATTTGGCAAGAGCTTTATCGAAGCCATCCCAATCTTTGGAGCATGTCGCGATCACTTCATCGACGGACGATGAGGCTTTCGCAGGTGAATAGACCGCGAGTACCAGGAGCAGCGTGAGTGTGAATTTTGTCGTCTGTACCATTGGCAACCGCCTTTTCAAAACCCTTTTGCCATTCGATCGAGACACTTGTCGATGCGTTTAAAATATCTTTGTGTGTACGGGCCTTCTATTGATGAATCGTTCATTCCGGAATCGAGAAATATTCGTCCCGTGCCCATGCCTCCGTTATAACTTGCAACGAGATAATGGGTTATTTTCTTAAGACCGTCCATTGTCGAGAGATTGATATTTTTTTGTTTGAGCTCCTGATGGTCGCCGATGATCGAGTTGCGAAGATACATCGCCATGGCGAAAATCTGCACCGGCGCATCTTTCGGATTGGTGCTGCGAATCGTGTCCTTGGTGGGAGTGGGAATTGAGGACATTGGGGGGGAACTTCCCTTCTTGAAGTTTTCCCAAGCCACGGATTTGAAGCCGTGCTTGTCTTTATCAAAGAGCGAGGCAAGGTGAGGGGCGGTTTTTCTCGTTACTTGCGCAAGTCCTTCCGACTCAGCGCCATCGGTAGATTTCGCAGTGTATTTAAAGCCGGATTCAACTCCGGTCATGCAGAGTAGGATCACCTCAGGAATGCCGAGAGCTTTCGAGGCTGACTCGAACATTTGACTGTATTGTTCGGGCCTGGCTGGATCATCATCATCGCAAATATTGTTGGCTGAAGCGGCGGCATTGAACTCCTTGCATGCCAGATCGAAATTCTTTCGTGAATTCATCGTGCCTTTGAAATTTGGTGAGCTTTCGAAATTTTGCCCTGAGATTTTCAGCTCTGTGATCGACTCTGTTGCATAAGATTTGTCTTCTTGTTTTTCTACCTCATCCCACTTGATGGATTTGATGGATGATTTCGTTTCGCTTGCGTTCTTTGCGAGAGCCTGATCAGGCTGAACAAGGAGCAAACCCGCAGTCAGTGAACTACTAAGCGCCATTACGAGAGCGCAAGCCGCCATGTAGCGTCGTTGAGCGATCATTCAACCTCCGGACTTCCGGAACCAAAATTTAGGTCTATCTCAAATTGTATCCGAGCCTTCTCGCGGATGCCGGAATTTAGGCTGGCCACCATCAATTCTAGACGATTGTCTCAAAATGAGACGCGGCGACCTGACAAGCAAAACGTTAAGTAGATCCTGGGTTACCGGTTTTGTTCGTTCCGTTACCACGCTGTCCGCTAGTGCCGAGGCCCCAGCAAACAAATTCATTGTTCTTGATCGCGCAGGTATGCTCGCTTTGCTGTCCGGCAGAGATACCTATCACCTCACTGATCAAAGTCTGCACCTGGCCCGGAGATTTGCGATGAGTTAGGGTACCATCACCGACGTTGTAGTGAGAGTTAAATCCCCAACATAGAGCGGCGCCGTTGAAAATTCCGCATGTATGATTCTTTCCTGCTGTGACTTGGGTGGCGCCGCTGGGATTGTTTAACAATGCGCCGGGGTAGTTGCGAGAGTCCTGGGTGCCATCTCCGAGTTCGCCGAAGACGTTTGAACCCCAGCATTTAATATAGCCAGTAATGACGGCGCAGGCATGATAACCGCCGGCAGCGATCGAGGTAACACCTGAGGCGGCAT
>SXRI01000118.1 GCA_005793615.1 Bdellovibrionales bacterium | reverse complement strand
TCACTGATGGGAATCAGGCGGGTGAGGCAAGTTTTCATTAAACCCGGGATATATCTCCAAATGGGGTTCATATTAAAACCCAAAGTTTGGGGCACGTCGGGACTGGTCACCAGCTCAACGCGAATCAGATTTCCCTTCGGTTCATCCCAACTGACGATATTGAAAATCAAGTGGCGCATGCGAATGCGACAGTTGGCAATGCCTCGGCAGGTGGCGTGCTCCTGCACCTTCGCAGGTGGCGGCGCGATGTCTTCCCAGGTTCGCAAATTATGGTAGGTGATGTCAGGGGAGGATTCTTCTGCCGATTTTTTAACCTGTCCGTCCTGCACCAGAATCTCACGCACCGATTGATCGAGGTCCTGCTCTTGTAGTGGTGCATGGGGAGATGCCGAGGATGACGGCGCTAAACTTGGTGTGAGCGTTAGTGCGGGCGCAACCCTGAAACTCAATTGAAAGTTGCGTTTCATCTTTTCGCTGGGTTTTGAGTTGGAATGATACTCGGTCGTGTTCTCGAGCAGGTTGAGCGTGCGAATGCTGCCATCAAGAGTGCTGCTGGTGACCTCAAGCGAGGTGTTGGCGACTAGAAGATCTACCGAACCACCGCCGATTTCGATGGTCGTGAAATAGCGTCCGATGGCTCCAACTTTGGTTAGGCTCGGGTCGGAATCGCGAACCAAGCTAGCAACGGATGACGTGATTGTTTGGACATTTTGAGGCGGACCGTAATCAACGGGCTCGCCGTCCATATTTCGGTTGCAGGCCACGAGTGCCGGGGAAACAGAGAGAATCAAAATCCTGACGAGTGTCGATTTCATATGGAGTCCCATCCCCAGACCCACATATTGATGGGTAGGACTTTTTCGATGACTTTGGATTCGGGACCGAAATTGTGAATCTGTGAGGCTTTGGCCGGACCGAAGAGGAGACGGACAATATCATGTTCGCTATTCGTGATGAAAACTTGGTTGCGGCTGCCAATAAAGAACTTCCGCACCGGCACGCCATTCGCGTCAGGCACCATTTGCGTATCGAGTACGAAGTCTTGAATACCCAAATGACGAGAGTGTCTTTTTATTTTGGCAAAGAGGTTTTGGAAATTGAGAATTTTGATCATACCAAGATAGCCCTGGTTGATAGCGATTCGTTGGCTCTCGAACGCTCGGCGC
Source organism: Bdellovibrionales bacterium (assembly GCA_005793615.1). Lineage (GTDB taxonomy): Bacteria > Bdellovibrionota > Bdellovibrionia > Bdellovibrionales > JAMPXM01 > SXRI01. The sequence continues at coordinate 7,194 of SXRI01000118.1, read as the reverse complement.
AGGTTCTGTGCGTGTTGAGGAATAATCACGGTGATGCTGCGGCCCTGGGTTTTTCGAATATGTGAAAAGAGCGGAAGGAGCGCACTCACGCCGCCGCCCCACTCGTGAACATAACTATTGAGATCGGCGCCCTTACCTTCGATTGCATAAGCTTTAAGCACGCCGCGGGAATTCCACGCCGTATACACGCGGCTGTTGGGAATCTGCAGGTACTTTCGCGTCTCATCGACCGAACGAAGAGAGGTGACGGTGTGCTGAGCGTAAAGGCGGTAAATAGCCTCAGGGGCAACCTTGTTGCCATCGACAAATTTGAGCTCACCGTCATTGGCAGAACTGAAGGCGGCAAGGTCGAGATCGCGATCGAGCAGGCAACTGAGTTCGGAGCCCGCCAGCTCAAAGCCAAACTTACGATAGAAGTCATAGATGTTGGTCCAGAGAATGGCAAAGTCACAGCCATGCGCCTGGGCCGCTTCAAGGCAGCTCTCGATGGTTTTCGACGACAGTCCTTGATTGCGGTGCTCGCTCGAGGTCACGACACTGCCGAGGCCGGCGACTTTAAATAGACCCGCGGGTGCTTTGATGATCATCGGTCTTATCACGGCGTGCGCCAGAACCTCGTCACTCTCGGTGATGATGCGAATATTGTTACGATTCGCTTCGCTGATCGCGACCGGGTATTCTGAAGTGATCGACCAGCCTTCATTCGAACGAAGCTGTGAGTCGAGAAACTTCACGACATTGGGAAATTCATTTTCGAGAGGAGGCCGAGGACCTTCCATGGATTCCTCCTTATTACCTAGATTAACAGTTTTTGCGCGAAAGCGAAAAGTAGCGGCGCTAAGACCTGGACTGAGGCCTTGCTTGACGTAGCACTTGTGACGCGGGAGGATCGGACCATGCTGGTAGCGTTTGTTGAGAGCATTAAATATATCGGTCACCTTTTGCCTGTCGCTTTCTTGCGAATTTTTCTCGGCTATTTCTATTTCAATCAGAGTCTGGTGCGTTTGCGGGGTGATTTTTTAACGCACGCCTATCTGGCCGAAGATATTCGCGGCTTTCTACCGCGCAATCCTGCTCCTGACTGGTACAAGTCGATGCTTGAAGCGGTTGTAATTCCCAATTGGCAGTACTTTGCCGTGGCGCTCACAGCTGTTCAGATGGCGGTTGGGGTTTCTTACATCATTGGCTACATGGTGCGGCCATTCTCGATTGCGGCGATCGCGTTGACCTTTGCGATGCTTTTTGCTGTCGGCCATGTGGGTTCGGAATCGCAAACCATGTTTATTCTGGTTTTGCATTTCACCCTTGGCTGGATGGGTGCTGGTCGTTGCTTGGGTGTTGATTATTACTTCTACAAACGCCGCCGCGGCATTTGGTGGTGAACTGTGAACGGGCGAACGATTCTGCGCCTGACTCCGTTGGTGATTGCTGGGCTTGCTGTCGTGACGGCAGTGTTTTATTTGGCCCGTCACTCCAAGCAGCATCCTGGTATCGCCGCTAATGGGCCAACCATTCAGGTGCTTTCGTATTCAGGTTTTATCGCCGCGTGGGGGCCTGGCCCTGAATTAGCGAAACGCTTTGAGAATCGCACGGGCATCAGGATCGAGTTTCGCGACGCTGGCGACGCCGGTTTGTTAATGAAAAAACTCGAACTCTTTCCTTCAGATGTCGTCATTGGATTGGACGAAATCAGTCTCGAAGCGGCGCGCGCCGCTAGCCAATGGCGTGAGACTCCTAAAGATCTTTCCATAGACAGTCGTTGGGCGCAGCCTGATTTTGTGGCTTTCGATTGGGCGCCGATGGCGTTCATTTACCGCGAGGGCGAAATTGAACCGCCGACTTCGTTACAAGATCTTTTACATGAGCGTTTCCGTGGCACCATCACCTTGATGGATCCGCGGACAAGCGCGCCGGGGTTGCAGTTTGCTAACTGGGTATTGGATGAACTCGGGGCTGAGCAGGCCGGGGTGTTCTTAAAGGCTCTCAAGCCCAATGTGCATTCGGTGAGCTCCGGTTGGACCGCAGCCTATGGCTTGTTCACCAAACGCCAAGCCAAACTTGCTCTCTCTTACCTGACTTCCCCAGTGTATCATTGGACGCAAGACAACGATGCCAGTTATCGCGCTGCCGTTTTTAAGACAGGCCATCCGGTGCATGTCGAATACGCGGGTGTGCCGGCTACTTGCCAGCAGTGTGCAGCGGCAGAGCAGTTTTTGCGATTTTTGGTCGAGGCACAAACGCAGAAGCTCATTATGAATAAGAACGTGATGTTTCCGGTGGTGCCCTCGGCGATCGATGGGTCTGATTTTCAGAAGTTGCCGCGAGTGGAGTTGCGAACCAATCTTAAAATGGACACTCGCGAAGCAATCTTCGCTCTTTGGCAACAGAGTGATTTGTGAATGCGCGCCGAATAGTTGGCTTTCTGATTTTTGTTTTCTTGATCTTTCCTTTTGTGGCGCTGTTCCTGCACGCCAATGCTGTTCGCTTTCCTTTAGACAATGAAACAATGCGCGTTTTTGGGAGCACCGCTCTGCAGGCACTGATCAGCGCCTGCGCGGCACTGAGTATGGGGATTTTGGGCGGCCTAGGTTTACTCTGGGGAACGCAAAGGTTGCGTTACTTTTCCTGGTTTGAAGGATTGGTCATTTTACCGAATGCGGCCCCGGTATTACTTTTTCTTCTTGCGGTAGTGAAGCTCTTTCCTTGGGCGCGGGGATTGAGTGGCATCGTTTTCGTGCATGCGCTTTTAAATGTCGGCTTAGTGGCCGTTGCTTTTCAACATCTGGTTTTGCAAAAGGTTTCAGGCATGGCGGAGCTCGCTTATGTCGAGGGTGCCAGCGGGTGGCGGTTTTTCTGGCAGGGAGTATTGCCGGCCTTGCGCGCTGATCTAGTATTATTGTTTATTTTTATCTTTGCGCTGTGCTTCGCTAGTTTTGCTGTTCCCCTAGCCTTGGGCGGAAGCCGAGCGACGACGGTCGAGGTCTTGATCTATCAAAAAATCCGCATCAGCGGCGAGTGGCCCGAAGCCATTGGCTTGGCGTTCATGCAAATGCTCGCTGTACTGGCGCTGGCATGGCTGCTTCGTGGCCGCGGTGAGAGCGCCGTGATGGCCTTTCGCAAAGTCACAACGCCGCTCTTGCAATGGTCACCTGGTTTACTGATTGCTTGCTTTCCCGCGTGTCTCCTCATCTTCGGGCTGGTTACGGGCATAGGCTCTGGCATGGCGCAACTCCGCGCATTGCCAGAACTGGTGGCGGAGATTCCGGCGCTTTTGGCGGGCTCACTTCTCGTCGGCGTGATGGCGGGTCTCTGGGTGATGATTCTGCTATTGGCCTTAAGCTATGTGAGGCCCGAAGGATGGTTGGCGCGGTTTCTCTCCGGATATGCGGCACCAAGCTCGGTGTTAGTTGGGTTTGCCATTTTAATTGCGTGGCGTGAGCCGGGATTGGCGACCTACTTTAAGATCGCCATGGGTTTGGCGTTGGTCACATTGCCGGCGTTTTATCGTTATCAATGGAGTGCCACCTTGACTGCCTTGAAGGGTCAGATCACCGTCGCCCGCACGCTTGGCGCCAGTGATTCTCTGATTTTTTCACGAGTGATGTTTCCGCAAGTGATCGGCGCGGCCTCGCGCATTGGTGGCTTGGCAGCTCTTTGGGCTTGGGGTGACTTTGCTTTGTCGAGTGTGGTTGCGGAGAAATCGGTAACCCTGGCGATGACCGCGCAGGGTCTGATGGGTTCGTATCGGCTCGACGCGGCCACGGTTTTGATCTGGATTTTGATCGCCGGCGGCCTTTTGACTTATGGGGCCTTTCTAACCATCGGCCTAACGATCGGGGAGGGAGTCGGGAATGTCCTGGATTCGAAATCTGAGACGTAGCTTCGGTGACTTTGCTGTCGATATTCCATCGTGGGAAATCCTCGACCAAGGTGTGACCGCGCTATGGGGTGTGAGCGGATCCGGAAAGACAACAGTGTTTCGTATCCTGCTTGGTCTTGAACGCGTTGATTCTGGTTTTTCTTGGACACTGAGTGACGGGGTCGATCTCGCGCAACTCAGTACGCCAGAGCGCCGCTTGGGCGTGGTTTTTCAAACACTTGAACTCTTTCCGCATATGACGGCGGAGGGAAATATTCGCTTCGCTGCTGAGGCACGCCGGCGGCCGCATGATGAGACTGAGAAGCATTTGCTGAAACTCGTGGGCATCTTAGGACTTGAGTCGTGTCTCAAGCGCAAGGCCGCGCTTCTCTCCGGCGGTGAAAAACAGCGTGTGGCGTTGGCGCGAGCTTTGATAGGTAAGCCGCGTGTTTTGCTTCTTGATGAGCCATTCTCGGCTCTTGATGCTAGTCGCCGTTCCGAAGCGCGAAATCTGGTTGCGGAGGTCCTGGAGCAAGAAAAAATTCCGGTGATACTGGTGACCCATGATCGTGAGGACTTGACGGCCTTCGCGGCACGAAGTTTTCCGGTCAAAGTCAGCGAAATCGCTGCCGGTCGCATCATTCGCGATAGCGCGTTGAGCGGATAGCACTTGCCAAGCAATTTGTTCCTTGAAAAGATTTTTTAAGAGCACCGGTAGGATGCCGCTGCCAAATACAATACCAGACGCAATACCAGATCCAACGGAAGGACTGTGGCAATGACCAGCAAATTGAGTTGGCGAAGTTTATGTACGGCGATCTTCATTGTTATTGCCGCTTTTCTTTGGTGGTCTGGACCGGCCATGGCGATGTCGGCGCCACAAAACCAACCGGTAATTGTTTTGGTGCCGGGATTTTTCAATTCTCTAGCGCCAGGGCATGTTCGGACACAGCCGCCCTTTATCTTTCCCTATTTTTCGGGAACCATCGTTCACACCCTGCAAAACTATGGCACCGTCGTGACGGTCAATACTCTCATGCCCGTGGGGACTGTTGAGCAAAATGGCGAAATTCTTGGGCGGTTTCTCGCGGCCACGGCCATGCAATACCCGGGAAGACAAATGATTTTGGTGGCTCATAGTGCGGGCGGACTCTACTCGATGTGGGCGCTCACGAATCGTCCGGATCTTCCTGTGCGAACAGTGCTGACCATTGCAACTCCTTATGGTGGCGTTGAAATGGTCGACAATATTGCGACTCAAGTGAAGCCGCTTGATACGTTGGCGCTTTACATGAATCTTGAAAGCTTGCGGCAGTTCAAGAAATCAAAAGTTGCTGCTTTGCTCGCTGGATTCAGGCTTCCGGAAAATGTGCGCTGGATTGCGCTCGCGGGATCGCAACCGCCATGCAGTCTATTGGCGTGTGGTGACTCCCGTAATCTTTCATGGATTTTAACATTGGCGCAAATGTTGATGAAGAATTCCTCCGATGGAATCGTCACGGTTGACTCGGCGCTTGCGCGAAATATTGGGGTGCGCGGAAGCAGTGGTGGCCCCTTTCGTTTCGAGGCGTGGCATGACCTCAACTTCGCTCTCGAGCACTGGGAGATGGTAGAGGATAGTCGCCTGTTCAAGGTTCTTGGCATCGTCAACACCGGCCATATTCACGATATGCAACGCCGACTTTTCGAACAGATTTTTGATCGCCTTGGTCAACCGCGACTCTAGAGCCGATGGGCTGCCTGTTCACGGTGTGACTCGAGCTGCACGTATGTTGAACCGTGGAAAACAGCGTAAACGATACGGAGAAGTTCGTTAATATCAACGGGCTTTTTTATGAAGCCCAGCGCGTTTAATCTTCGGGTTTGTTCCTCGACAAAGGCCGAAGCTGACATCACCACCACAGGAATATCGGCGAGACCTGCGGTCTGCAATTGACGGATACGGAAGGCGTAACCATCCATTACTGGCATCATTAAGTCGAGCAAGATCAAATCGGGCAAATGTTCCAGGGTCAAAAGTTGATCCAGGGCCTCTTGCCCGTTGAGAGCGGAGTGTACGCAATAGCCTTCGCCTTCGAGCACGATACGCAGGAGTTCTTGGTGTTCAAGAGAGTCATCGACGATCAAAACGCATGATTTTTTAGAGACCATCAAGACTCCATCCTTGAGTTACATCAAGTGCGGGAGAATATCGTGGTACTTCCGGATGTGCGGTTAACTCGGGCCGCAGCGGCAAAGTGATAATGAATCTTGTTCCATTGCCGGGAGTACTTTCCAAAACAATATGGCCATGGTGAGCTGTGATGATTCTTTTTACGACGTACAGGCCAAGCCCTAAACCCGACGAGGTCGGTTCTGTCACCGCTCGTTCAAAACGTTCAAAAAGTCGGGCTTGTCTGGCGATGGCGATTCCCGGGCCATTGTCTTCGATGACGATAACGGCGTTGGTACCGTGTTTCTTAGCGGTGATTTTGGCTTTGCTGCCGGGTGCGTACTTTACGACATTGGAAAGCATGTTGAGAATGACCTGCTCCAGTCGTCGACAGTCCCATTGCCCGACAAGGCACCGATCTATTTCGATTTGCAAATGACAGTGACCGAGAGTGAGTTGAGGCAAAAATTGTTCAGCCACTTCGTTCACCAACTGATTTAAATCAACTTGGCCAAGGTGCAGGATAAGTCGGCCGTTCTCAATACGAGAGACATCCAACAGGTCTTCAATCAATTTAGAAAGGGCGTTGACCTGTTTCAGGGCCAAGCTCAGAGTGTGGTCCCATCTTTCAGGGGGCAGCGCCCCCGGGTTGGCACCTATTCCGCGCTTCATGAGTTGTAGCTGCAAACCCAGGACTGAAAGCGGAGTCTTGAGCTCATGTGAGGCGATGGACAAAAATTCGTCGCGAACCGCAACGGCGTTGCGTAAAACTTCCTCCGTCTGGCGCGTGACATTGAGGTCGTGCGCGACCTTTTCTTTTTCGCTGAGGAGCTTCTGTCGTTCGCTCACGTCACGAACAATGCTGGTTACGAGCAGGCCCCGCTCTGTTGGCACAGGACTAAGACTGATCTCAACCGGAAATTCAGAACCGTCTTTGCGGCGACATTTTAAGATGCGGCCGACTCCCATTGGACGCGGGACAGGCTCGGCGACAAAACCCGCACGCTCGGTCCGATGGGTACCTTTGAGCCTGTCGGGGATCAGAATCTCAATGGCCTGTCCAAGAAGTTCACTTTTCTTGTAGCCGAATAGTTTTTCAGTTTGGCTGTTGACGAGAACAATCTTTCCAGAGGAATCAGTCACCACGATGCCATCTGGTGCGAACTCCAAGAGACTTCGGAAT
>SXRI01000117.1 GCA_005793615.1 Bdellovibrionales bacterium | reverse complement strand
CGTTAGCGGAGCTAAAGACTCATGCTGCCGCGGTCGACGCCTGGCTCGGACTTAGAACGGATTTGATCGAGCGGGAACTTGCCAGCTATGGGAGCCGCGCGCGTGCGCCGCGCTCTTGCGGAGAACATCAGCAACTCTGGTTCGGCCTAGATGTGCAGGCGCTGATGACGCCGTATTGTGAAATTCGAGCTTTACTTGAGCGTCTCCAGCCGCGTGCCGGCGAGTGTATTGTCGATATGGGTGCGGCCTATGGGCGAATGGCTTTCGTGGTTGAACGCCACTTTCGCGAGGTTGAGTTTGTTGGCTATGAGTATGTCGGCGAACGCGTTCACGAAGCGCGCCGAACCTTTTCCCTCCATCGACTCAAGCGTTCACGCATTGAACATGTCGATTTGGCTTCACCGGACTTCAGCTTGGCCGAGGCACAAATATATTTTATTTATGATTATGGGTCACCGAAGGCGATTGAGAAGTCGCTGCATGATCTTCGGCGGTTGGCGGGGCGCATGGCCGGGAGCGAATCTGGTCGCGATTCTGGTCGCGAATTTGGCGGCCGACCGTTGACAGTGGTCGGTCGTGGTCGTCATTGCCGTTATCTCATCGCTCAACGTCATCCGTGGCTCAGGCAGGCCTTCCCGGGCGACCCGGAGGGACTCTATACGGTTTACCGCGGGAGTGCCGCGACTCCTGCTCTCGCTGTAGCTGGGTAGTAGCGAATTAGCGGATCTGATCGAAAATGGCAGCCGTCTTTTGCCCGGACTTACGGGCGGCATCGATTGCGAACGTGCCGACGATATCCTGAAGGCGACCGGCATCTACCATCGTGTTGCCAAGCTCCACCGTGAGTACGGGAACCTGAAAATCCTTCCACATCAAGCGACCGAGCGAACCAGGGAAGTTACCGAGCGCGCGCCACGGAAGATCTTTGTAGCGAGGAAAGGTCATTTGCGGTCCATCGAAATCGAGGACACGGTAGGGAGTATGAACGGAAACCACAAAGTCTGGTTTGAAGTCCTTGATGTGAGCGAGAATACACTTAGTCTCTGCCTCACTGCCGCCGGTTGCTCCTGGGAAGCGGCGTGGATCTTCTTTTGAGGTCTTTTTCCAGAATTTGACCGCCTCGGTTTCCCAATCGCGAGTAGGAAAGTTGCGATTGAGGTCGACGCCGTTGGCGTTTTGGCGAGTTTTGCGTTTAAGGCCATCGGGATTCAGCATCGGAACAACACGCCAGGAATTGCGATGTTCGATTCCTTGCAAGCGTGCTTCCCATTCAAGTGCCATTTCGCCGGCCAGAGGTTCGTCACCATGGATCATGCCGAGCACGAGAATTCGTTTTCCGCGGGCGTCAGGACTTGTTGAGTCCGCATGTTGAATGGGGCGGCCTTCGGTACTGGCGCAAGCTTGTAGACGAGCCACGCGACTGCAGAAGCCTTTCAACCGCTCGCGCTGGGTGGCGCGAACAGTGGTATCGAGAGATTCCATGCATTGGGCTTGATCCGCTTCGCTAGCGGGCGTTTCAGTTGTGTTAGAGTGCGAGTTAGAAACTGTCGCCGATGACGATGACGACGTGCTCCCCTGGGAGCCGCTGGACTCATTGGTCGCGCTGGCACCCGCCGGACTAAAGGAATAAGTAGCTCCCGAGAGAGCCATTACGACAAGTAACAAATTGATTGGTTTCACTAGATAATTGTGCATCGAAAGCGGGTCATCCGTCGACCAAATTTTAAATAATGCCTTATCTCGCGCCTACGGCTCAATAATCTTTGAAGAAAGAGGGCGAAAAGTGTTTAATTCCTACCTAGGTATGGAGGCTCACGCGATGCTGCCGAACCCCGCAGAAGTTCAGTACTTTCTTGAAGTGTCTCGAACCTTGAATATTTCACGGGCAGCTGAACGTCTTGGTATCACGCAGCCAACGTTAAGCTTATCCATTCAGAGATTGGAGCAGTCCGTCGGATCCCCTTTGCTTCTGCGCGGCAAAACTGGTGTCAGGCTTACGCGTGTAGGGACCCGTTTTGCGGCTCAGGCCCAGGCGTTGCTTGATCAATGGGCAAAGATGCGTACAGACGCGCTTTCTGAAGAAACTGAGATCAAAGGCTCGGTCACGATTGGCTGTCATCCTTCGGTCGCGTTGTATTCGGTTCCTGGTTTCGCGGCGCAATTGATGCGGGAGCATGCTGAATTGGAGATTTCTTTTCGCCATGATTTATCCAGACGAATAACAGAAGCGGTGATCAGTTTTGAGCTTGATTGTGGAATCGTTGTGAATCCGGTTGCGCATCCTGATCTGCGCATTGTGCCGCTTTGCCATGATGAAGTTCTGTTTTGGCGCTCGTCCGTTCACCCTCACGTCGATGATGTGCTGATTTGCGATCTAGATTTGGTGCAATCGCAGGCTCTCAGTGCCAAGGCGAAAAAGTTGGGCGCCGAGGGACAGTTTCGGCGCATGATGACGACTTCGAGTCTCGAGGTAGCGGCCAAACTCGCGAGCCTCGGAGCAGGCGTCGCGATTTTGCCAACGCGAGTAGCACGGCTTGATCCGAGCAATAAGCTCAAACCACTGATGGCGAAAGGTCCGATCTTTGAAGACAGAGTTTGCTTGATTTATCGTCCTGATGCCCAAAGAAGCTTGGCGTTTAAAACAGTGATGAGAGCGATTGAAGCTGGCTTTAAAGCAAGCTAGGGTGGTGTCTATGCAGGCGATAGCAAAAGTTTTACGGCGTTTTTTGTTAGTATTAAGTATCGGCATTCTCATTTGGATGGTGTTGTCGAACTATATCTTCGTGTTTTCGAAGTCAGTCACTGGTGAGATCATGGAAGTTGAGCGAGTGACTCAGCCGACAGCAGTGATCGGCAGTACAATGTCGGCTGAACAAATGTTCTCTTTCGCGGTGATGATACGCTCGGAAACTGGAGAGATTTATTCGGCGAGTTCTGAAGATCGCCAATGGGCAGTGGCCAAAAAAGGATATTGTGTCGAGGCTCGTTTCTATCCTTACCCGCCTTGGAATTTGGACAAGGCCGGTACCTATTTCAACGCCCGTTTGGTAAAAGTGCTGTCTGACTGTAATCGTGCCCCGCCACCAAAGGCGCCAGGCGAACCCGCGGCGAGTGCGCAGGTCGCTCCGGCACCTTCACCGCAATCGGCAAAATAATTTGTACCTTAAAGTTTAGCGTGGGAATTAAAACGGTCGGAATCGACTTGAATGATCTTTGCCGATTGACTTGCAGGCAGGCTATTGAGTTTGGGACGCTTGCGAGAACCTTGAATTTCTCGTAGCGAAAAAGCAAGTTTAGCGATCAAGTCCTCGGCCATGCGCATTTTGGAGCGAAACTCGCTGACGACTTGAAGCGATGTTCTTGCGGCTTTGCGTGCCGCTTGAAAGCGGCTCAACTGACGGCGCGGCGCTG
>SXRI01000116.1 GCA_005793615.1 Bdellovibrionales bacterium | reverse complement strand
ATTTGAATGGATAATCGAGAACAAAAACATGTTGCTACTGCAAAGAGTCAAACCCGCGAAGAAGCGGGCTCTAAAAAACGGCTAGAAACTTTCTTGTCGGAGTACTAGTGGCCCCGGGAGCGGTCGAAGTATGGGTCGGGAGTGACTAAGAATGGTGTTTGAGCTTAGGGCCAAACATTTTGCATTGAAACCTAAGTCAAGTGGGGCGGTCTTGGCACTTTGCTTGTACGTACTCATGCTTCAAGTGGGTTGCAAGGGTTCCGAAGTGTTGGCACCGCAGCCAAGTGCGCAAGATCTCGATCACACGTCTCCGACCTGTCCTGGTCTTGCGGCGGTGACCTTGGCATCGGGCCCGGCATTGTCTTTAGTTTGGGGTGCGGCCAGCGATGATGTTACCGACGCTGGCGATATTACCTATTCCGTATTTATGAAAGTTGACAGTGGCAACTATAACCTGGCCAGTCCGTCAATGATCGTGACCGGTCAAACAAGTGCCAGTTTGACTCTTGGCATCTCAACAGGGCATGTTTATACTCTTTGGGTAGCATGCAAGGATCAGGCGGGCAACTCCTATCCTGCGGCGCCGACAGGTGAATTGTCGATTACAGTAACCGATGTCACTGCGCCGACGGCGATTACCGATCTCGCTGTCAGTTACCCGACCTTTACCACGATGCTCTTGACTTGGTCGCCTGCCAACGATTCCGAGGCGGCTTCTACGATCGTTTACAAAATTTATGCATCGACCTCGGCAAGCGTGAGCACAACCGGTACGCCGCTCGCGAGTGTTACGGGTGTGACCTCTTATCTTTCATCGAGCCTCAGTCCCAACACCACTTGGTACTATCGGGTCAAGGCGACTGATCCACATGGCAACACTTCGTCATCATCGAACGAGGCCTCTGGTACGACGGTAGCGGATACCACTTCGCCAAGTTGGACGGCTGGAAATGCACTTACGGCAGGTACAGTAACGACCACGGCAATTCCGCTCACATGGAGTGCCGCCTCAGACAATGTCACGGCTACTGGCAGTATCGTCTATAAGATTTATCGCTGCTCGGGTTCGATCTCGTGCAATCCCTTTGGCGGCAGCGGCACTCTGGCAACGACCACGGCGGGCGGAGCGACCAGTTACTCCGATACTGGTCTTACACCATCAATGATTTATGTTTACGGAATTCGCGCTGTTGACGGTAGCGCCAATATCTCGACCAATACCGATACCCTTGTCACCAGTACGCTCTATGCCAATAGCGGTGATATTTATATATATCCGACACTCACCGAGCCACGAATCTATCAGGGTGCTGATCTTGCGGTGGCCAACGTGGTTGGCACGGCAAGTGGTGGCACGGCTTATCCTGATCTTATTGTCGGTGCACCGATGGCGAGCCAGGCGGGAAGCGCCTACCGACAAAATGGATGTGTTTTCATTTACTCGGGCACAGGCAGTGGCACTTTCGCTACCTTACCGACGCAGGTGATCTGCGCGCCCAACGTGACCTCCGATGGCAGTGCGAACAACTTTCATTTTGGCTACTCGATCGTTGCCGTCGATATGGACGGCGATGGCGTGAAGGATTTGGTCGCTTCGTATCCGGCCCTCAACATAGTTTATGTTTATATCACGCAAAACAACTCAGGCACCTTGAGTCTCTCGACCTCACCTAGTGCTTCGATCCCGAATGCGAGTGGCGGTGGATACTTTGGTATTGGCATGTGTGCCGGCGACCTAGACGGAAGCGGCGCTGCTGATTTAGCGATCGTTAGCCCTAACGAGGGTACGAGCAATAATGGTCAGGTAAATATCTACGTGAACACGTCGACGGGTGGCGTATTCAGTGTGCCGAGTTCGACGCCCGCTACGACGGCAAGCCCTCGAGCTAATGTGGTCGCCGGTGGATGGACTCTCGCCGCTGGGCCGAGTGAACAGATCGTGCGCCGATGCGCGATCGGCAACTTCGATGCGAACGCGCCGAGCAATATCCAGCTCATCCTTGGTAGTGGTCAGGCCGGTTCGGCTGCGGGCTCGCAAACCGATGGTTTGATCTCGTTCTTCGAGGTGACAGTAGGTGCGACACCGACGTTGACCTACACAAATTTCGTTTCTGGTTCGACTGCTGTTGGCACAGGCAGTACACAGTGGGGCGAAGCGTTGGCAGCCGTGCAATTAAACGCGACAGCCACTAGCTCAGTAAAATCCCTGGCAGTTGGGGCACCGGCGGACTCATCAGCAGGAACAACGGCCGGTGCCGTGTATTTATACAACATCGCAAAAGTCGCTGCCAACTATACACTGACCGACTCAGGAAGACAGTGGTCGGGCGGCCGCGACTTGAATGCCAATAGCTTTGGTAGCGGACTCGCTTCGGCGGCGATTTGGGGCCAAACGGACGGAACGACCGACTTGGTTGTAGGTTCGTGGCTGGATGACCAAAGTCAGTCGCCCGGCGATGTTCTCGACTCGGGCGACATTTACACCTATCGCAACATCAATAATTCAATCTCGACGACCGTCGGTCAAATGGGCTTTGATCCGAGCTCCAAGAACGCTTCGTCGAACCAGCAATTCGGTTGGGCAATGTGTTCGGGTGACGTCAATAATGACGGTGACCTCGACATGGTCGTGGGCTCACCTAATCAGAGCTATGATTCCACCGCAGCACTCGCCAATTTAAATAATATCGGCGCTATTTACATTTACTACGGTACCACCAGCGGTGAGATTGACTTCTCTAGTCCCAGCCAGATTATTTACGGTCCTGGTGATCAGGCCAGTGGGCAGTTCGGATCTTCTTGTGTGGTCATGGACTACAATAATGACACCAAGAGTGACTTAGTAGTTGGTTCTCAGGGACGAGCCGTCAGCGGTACCACTCGCGGCGCGGTCTTTGTGTACTTTGGTTCGACATCGTCAGCATTATCATCCACGTATTCAGATGCGATTCTTGGACCGATCGCACAAAATACGGCGCAATTCGGATCGGCTCTGGCGTCGGGAGATTTTGATAATAACGGCTATCCGGATCTCGCGGTGGGTGCGATGGGTATCAACAACTCGACACCTGCTTACAACGCCGTTGGGCGAGTTTATCTTTACTTTGGCACCAGCTCGGGAATTCAAACCGGCGCATCGCCCGCAGCAACGGCGCCCAAGGAACTCGCGCCTCCGCATGGCTCGACAGCCAGTGCACCGGTGCCGAGCCCGCTGACGCCGGGAGTTTTTGGTTCGAATCAACATTGTGGCAATGGCAACTTCTACACCGGCGGAACTCGAAACATTGTCAATAATAGCTGGAACTTCGGTTCGGCCATCGCCGCCTATCCGACTCGCGCCAAGGTGAGTGGCGTGCTTGGCATTGATTTGATTATCTGCGCTCAAGGTGCGACCGTCGTCGCCAACGAAATTCAGTCGGGCTCGAATGCCGTAACGAACGAGGGCGTCTGCTACATCTATGAGGGCACTGTAAATAAAAATAGTAGTGCAGCTTCGAACCCAGGCGAGATTTCAACTTGTGCCACCAATGAGATTCGCTACGACCATGCCGGCAGCTCCTCATACACGGATCAACCCTACTACTTTGGTTCGGCGATCACCGTCGGTAGATGGGGCGGGCGGGCGAATATTAATGATCTCGTCATCTGTGCTCGTCAAGGACGAGATCCCGATCTTTCGTCGAACAATGTCGGCGGCTGTCTTGCATACTACGGTTTGAACGATGGTACTGGCAATATGGCTGGCGGCTTTCAGCAGCTGTCATCGAACAATCCCTACCAAAACAATCGAAAATCGCCGTCGGCATCAAAATATTTTTACAACGGTAGTACGCAGGTGGAAACTTCGGTTACCAACCAATACTCGCAGTTCGGTCAATCGGTCTTGATACTCGGAGTGGACAATAACGGTTATGAGAACCTGTTTGTCGGCGAACCGCTTTCCGACAGTCGCATCGGTATTGATGGCACTGCGGCGCCCAGTACCAAAGGCAAAGACTCGGGCCGTATTTACATGTTGCGCGGAGGATGGCCACAATGATCAGGCGGCAATCTTCGCGACGATATTCACTTTTATGGCTGGCAGCTTCGGGAGCATCGGGCCTGTTTCTCACGGCCTGCGCCACTCTCGGAGTCGGTTTCGGCCAAGGAGCGGGCGCCGTGGTGGTGCGAACGACACCGCCAAACGCGACAGTGTATTATCTCGATCAGAAAACCGGTCAAGGCGCGCTCGTAGGTAAAACCCCGCTGACCTTTAATCGCCACGACCATGCCACTGAAGGCAATGAGTTGATTCAGTTGCGGATTGAAAAAGAAGGTTTTGAGCCGCGCTATGCCGCAGTCACGGCCTTTGGTTCGGAGACGACCTACCTCGACCTGACGCTGCAGCAGCCGCTCGTCGCCAAGGGCGAACTTCGTGAGGCGTTTGAGCAGTCACGTCGTTTGATGGACGAGGTCAATCGCCTGCTTCTCAGTAAACGTTTTACTGAAGGTTTGATAGCCGTGGAGAAAGTTCTGGAACTCGATCCGAAGAATGCTGACGCACATGCGGCCAAAGGCAGTGTCTTGTATCTGATGAAGGACTATGACGGCGCCAACAGCTCGTGGATTCACGCTCTAGAACTTAATCCCGGTATGGATTCCGTACGTGAAAGCTTGATTCAAATGTCTAACGAACGTCCATCGCGTTCACCCGCGCAGACGGGGGGGAACTAGCAATGCGCTTCAACTTTGTCAGCATCATGGCGTACATCTTAGTCGGCGTTTTTACTTATCTGGTCATAACAAAGTTTACAGACAACCCGGCGATTTTCATTAACCCAGAGGGTCTGGTCGTGGTTATCGGTGGTCTGATGGTCGCCGGTCTTGCGAGTTTTCCGTTCATCAATCTTCTCGAGGCAATCAAAGCCGCATGGCGTGCCATGAGTCGCTCGGTGTATATTCCGGTGGAGGAAGCTCGCGAAGTGGTTCGCATTGCAACGATCGGTCAACGTGGTTTGGCTCGTCTGGAAAGCGAACTCGAATCGATTGAAAACGAATTCATGCGTACGGGTATTGAGCTGATGTTGGACGGCGTGACTCCAAAGATCTTTATCGCCCTGATGCAAAAACGTGTGACCGAGTACCAAGAGCGCAGTTCACGATCGGTCAACGTCATGCTGACACTATCGAAATTTGCGCCAGCACTCGGTCTCGCCGCCACAGTTCTCGGTCTCGTACAGCTTTTGACCAAACTAGGTGCCGCCGAAATGGACCAACTCGGTCATGGCATGGCCGTGGCGCTTTCAGGTACGTTCTACGGAATCATGGTCGCCAACTTGTTCTTTCAGCCGCTAGCGGAATTGATTCAGATGAAAACCGAATCTGATGTGAAGTCGCGCGAGATGGTTCTCGAAGGGCTTCATGCGATTCTTGAACGCCAAGAGCCGCTCTTGATTGGTGAGCTCGTGAATTCTTATCTTCCCGATTCTCACCGAATTAACTTCACCGAAGAACTTGAGAGTATTGCCAGTGAATCGCGTACCCGGGCCGAGGCAGCTGCATGAGACCTGAACGGCGAACCTCAGGAAAAAACCACGTTCGACTCGAGATCAAGCGCTCGACCGAGTTGTGGCTTTATTCCTTCGCCGATATGTATATGATTATTTCCGTATTGTTCATTGCGACCACGGCACTCTATGCACGCAAGGTAAAGGAAATCTCCAAGGTGGTCGAAAAGCCGACCCACGAGGTAAAGCTTGCGGCGGCGACGGCGGGCCGTGGTCCGGCGGCTGCAGCATTGGCGATCGCCATCGAATTTGACCCGGGATCGACAGAGTTAAGTACTGAGGCGATCGAACAACTAGACACGATTATGCCTCTGCTCAGTGGCATCAAGAGCGGTGTTGTTGATGTCGAGGGCTACGCCGATTCGAAGGGTCTCCCAAAAGATTCGGAGTATTCGACTAACCTTGAGCTCTCCAGCGCGCGCGCGGTCAAAGTCGCTGGTTGGTTTTTGAAAAAGGGTGTACCCGAGAGTCGTGTGCGTACCACGGGATTTGGTCGGGCGCATAAATTCGCCACCGGCGAAAAGGGCGCGATGTCCGACAGAAGAGTCGTCGTCAAATTTTATTCAATGGAGGCGCAGTGAGGCATTTGGGCCTACTCCTCATTGCAATTCTCCTGATCTCGACGCCAGCGATGGCGGGCGATCGTATCTTGGAGGTTCAGAGTCGGGTCAGTGCGGCTCTCCAGGGGATTCTCGACAAACGTGAGTTCTTGGTTGTGGTTAATCGTGTGGATTCTCTTGAATCGGGTGGTGCTCAGGCAGTGAGCGGAACCATTCGCAATCTTCCCGGTTTGCGCGTCGGTGTCGATGAAGAGGGTCAAGTCGTTCTCAAAGAGGGCGCGCAGGGCGCCTATAACGGTCCGGTCAGTGTGACCGTTGTGCTTGATAAGGGTGTCGAAGGTGAGACCTACAAGGCCATCGAGGCGTTGCTGCCGGAAATCATGGGAGGTGCTCGTGGTGGCGACGAAGTTAAACTTCGTCGTGCGATGCTCAAGCAGCCTGAAGAAGAAGAAGCGCCTCAGGTCGTGGTGAACAATGCTCCGCCGCAAATCGATCCTAAGCAGCTTTCCAACCCCAATGAGTTCTTTAAATTCGCGATTCTATTTTTCTTCGGTCTCGGCGCGCTTTTGTGGATGATGAGTCGCAAACAGAACGAGAATCCGCGAGGGCGAGCCCCCCGTTCGGAACCGTCGGCACCGCCGTCGAATGAAGAAGCAAGTCGCAAACCTCTCAATGAAGCATGGAACCCCTCGGCCTTCGAAAGTTTTGAGCCCGAGGTCGTTGGTCTCTATATTATGAAGTGCTTGCATGAGAACGACGTCGTGCGTGCGCGAAGTTTCTTCAGTACCGCGAGTGCGGTTGCACAACGAAATGCTCTTGCGTCTCTGCCCTCATGGTGTGCTGCCTATTGCGTTGAGAAAATCGAAACCGTCGATGGCGCGAAAGATCAAAATCAGGTAAAACCCGAGGCGATTTTGCGGGAACTCACGGTTATGGAAAAATCCCTCAAAGACGATGCGGCGTCGAAAGTCACGGCCTTGATTCTTTGGATTCCGGTAGCAGCGATGGAAAAAGTGCATCCGGACAATCTTGCCACGCCTACGGATGCCACTCGTTATGCGATCATATCCATGCGCCCGGACCTCGCGCGTTCTTTCAAATACGATGAGAATGACGCCTTGGTTTCTGGCATGGTCTATAACTCAAAAGCAATGGTCGATGCCGGTAACGAGCTGCGCGCCTGGAAGACAAAGCTCGTAGTCGCTCGCACAGCCAAATCAACGGTCGTCGACGCGATGGCCGGTATCATCAACCGGGCGGAGACGTTTGAAGAAATTGATGTCAAACTGCGTTCGATCCAGAAGAAAATGAACAAGGCCGATTGGAATGCATTGCAAGCGAGAATCGTTTCACTGGCGACTTTCGATGAGCTGAATGAACTGCATAAAAAGAATTTTCTTCGCCTCGTTGAAGGAAGTGATTTTTTCTTCGCCGTGAAACACTTGCAGCTGTTGACTGACTTTCCTCTCGAGCAATTGCTGCGTCCAAAACGGTTGTCGGCCTACCGAGCGGCGGAACGCATGGAAATCTGGGAGTCATGGACTCCGGAACAACAAAAAGAGTCGATATCACGTGTGCTCAATCATCTGCGTACGGCCTATTTAGGAGAGAATCGTGAGGGCGCTGAAACGAGCGATGCTGCATAAAGTTCTCGCGCTTGTTACGCTCTTGGCTTTCCTGATATTGAATCTCGGAAGCGAACGGGCACAGGCGATGGAGCTATTTCCATACACCGGCTTCGTCGATGTCACGCCGGTTAGCGGCTGCTGCGGCCATCTGGTGCCGAGTCAAGGCTATGGCCTCATTGTTCGCATGCCGAAAGCTAATAAATACCTCGGTGATGTCGAAGTCAGTGCGTACTCGGATTTTCGCTATACCGATGCAACGGCCACTAAATATTTATATCTTCTAGGTGCAGATCCGAAAGTCGATCCGACTTCAAATAAAGAACTGGTCATTACGCGCTACTCGATGTGGAATATCAGCTTATCCTATGGAATGGGAATCTTTACCCACAATACCTATACGACTCAGTACCATCTGCCGATTTTGGTTACAGGAATTGAGGGTATCTCGCGTTTGGTCACGAGCTACACTCTTAGTGACATGTGGTCAGTTTTCGCGCTTTTTTCGATCAGCGTAGGCTACTCGCCGGCGGAGCTTGATGCGAATCTAGGTTACGCCATCGGCGCCAGCTTCCGCTTCTAGAATGTCCACCCGATAAGTGCTTCATAGGTAAGGCCACCGCCAGGAAGCGTGAGAGTGCGTGTCGAGCCGTCGCTGAATGTGATCGGCGCCGAAGTAGTGCCGGAAACAGCATAGCCGGCGCCCGCAGTCAGGTTGATATCGTCGAAGAACCAGCGGTAGCCGCCGAAGAGCTGTGCGAAGTAGGTGTAATATTGTGCTGACCCGGTCGTGCTGCCGCGAGTGGCTGCAATCTTGATCGAGGCGATGTCGAAGGTCGGACTAAGGTACCAACCATTTTGCAGCGTGCCTTTCGGCATCCATTCTGTGCGCACGCCGAGAAGGTAATTGGTGGTTGTTGATCGTACCGAGTTCGTCGACGCCGATGCACCAAAGGCATAGCCGAAATCGGGTCCGACGGTCCAGTTCGTGCCGACGCGGTAAACAAAGTTCAGGCGATAGAGATTGTCGACGATGAAAAGGGGATTGGCGGCGGCATTCCATTTTTTCTCCGCTGAAGGGACAGTGCCGTCCTCGGTCGCTTCGCTCTTTACCTGTCCCATGGTTTCCGTCGGAGGCGTCAGGAATTCCGGACCAGCCAGGCCTGCCGTGACTCCGATCTTAAAGCGTGATTCGCTGAAGGTTTCGATTTGCCGGGTGCTATTTTGCAGTTCCTGGCGATAGGCGGTGTAACCTGCGAATACACCAACAAACAAGCCACGGTCATTTTTATCGCGATCAATTAATTTAGAGGCCTCGACGTAGGCATCGTAACTAACGGGCGAAGTACTGACACCAGCGATCCACCCGCGGAAGAGGTAGTCCTCTTCGCGATGAAAACCTTGCAGACCGACACTGAAACCGTCCATTGATCCAAGTCTCGCGGCACCGGTATTGGCGCCACTAAGAGCGTAGGTGAAGTAGCCGACGAACGGAGAAATCGCCGGGCGCCATCGCCAGCGAACTCCACCGTGTGCTTCAAATAGACCGAGATTCGAGCCATAGTGAAGCACGCCGGGTTCAAAGGTTAAAAACGGTTCTATCCGCCGATTGTTGGCAAGCCAGGCGAGCTCAAAACTTGGCAGGTTTAGTGAAGAAAGCTCCTCGCCGCGACCACTTGCTAACGTATGAAAATTAGCACTAGCTGACAAGAACCACGGGCGAAGGTACCCGGCAAAACCGGTGTGCTGTTCGTGAAACTCGGTTTGGCGAATGACAGCCACGGGCTCTTTGGTTTTTTGAAATTGAAGGTTGATAGGCGGATTAAATTCGATGGGGGCGTCGAGCGAGCGCTTTTCGACCTTATCGCTCGCAAATGCCGAGACCAGAATGTGACCGCCATCAGGAAGTGCGAAATCCGCGACCTGGCTCACGGGCACCTCGGAAGCTGGTGAGGGGCCGTGCCATTCCTTTTTGCTTAAGCCCTGGAGGTCAAGGCCCGGGCTTTCGAGCCTTTCAATAAGAGTATGGCCGGCGCTGGCAACAAAACGTTTACCCTCATTTCGTCGAGTGATGAAAACGTGAT
The DNA here is from genome assembly GCA_005793615.1 of Bdellovibrionales bacterium. Classification (GTDB taxonomy): domain Bacteria; phylum Bdellovibrionota; class Bdellovibrionia; order Bdellovibrionales; family JAMPXM01; genus SXRI01. Next base: position 1,252 of record SXRI01000116.1, on the reverse strand, counting down.
TGTTTTTCGCCAGTGCGCTACGAAATATGCGTTCGTTCTCGGAGATGAACATCAACGAACGGCGACTTTGTGGCTTCGGCCACGAAACATCAACGTACCATTGCTTGTCAGGTGACGCATTCTTGGCGACACCCTCAAGGGCTTCAAGACAAAGTTTGACCTTGGGATGAACTTCCAGCGGCGGCGATTTTTTTGCCTCCGATCCTTCGCCAACGAGGGTGTCGGCATTGGTGTCGAAAGAGGCTTTGTCGAAGTCCTGTTCGATCACTTCTACGTCGCAGCGAAAGAGCTCCTTGGTTTTGGGCCATTCATAATTCTTCGAGATTAAGCGAAAGCGTTCGGGTTTGACAGCGATCTCAATTCGAAAATGATCTGGCGGCGGAGCATCCGCATTGCCGTAGAGCTGCGGGACAAAGCCTTTTTTCAAACCAACCCGTGCGATCTCTTTGCTTTCACGATCGAAAATCACCAGCTCTGCATCATTGGGGCCGGTATAGGTGATTGCCGGCGGCACCTGCTTTGTTTCCCATCGTGGCCAAATCACTTTTCGAAAATCCACAGTTCCGGTCGGCGTCCACAGGAGCGATCCGCGCAGCACATACCACGAGTGATGAGTTGAACCATACAGGGGCAGATCCGGTACTTCAAACACAAGGTATTCTGGCGGTACCGGGTTGACATCAGTGAGCGGTTGACTGGTTTGTTCTAGAGCCTTGGCTGCTTCCGGATTCGCCTCGGGTGCGTTGTAGCGCCTGGGCTTGGTTTGTGCGAAGCTCGACGGCATCGAAAACAAAACCATAGCAAAAGCCGACGCGAGTATTACTAGCGATTTTGTTGTTGGTTTATCTGTCGAAGTCGAAGGACGAGATCTCATTGCCATCCTAGTTGCTGGTATCTCTGAGGCCCTAAGCTCTCACTATAACTGGAACAAGGGGTACACCGCGATCGCGCCCTACCTATTTAAGACCATGGTCGGCCGGTGCGCGTTTGCGGGCGTAAGTCGAGGTCGTCTCAAAATGAGACATCGAGCGAGACTGCATTCGCTCAGGTATCTCGACGTGCAAACGCGACCTTAGCATTAACCGTGGCGAACTTTTTGACAGTACCGGCGGCTAGACGTTCGACAGAGAGACAAAAATTGTTTCAATCCAAGGCACTTCGCGTGTTTACCGGTAAATAAATGTTACTGAGGGATTTAGCTTTTTTCTTCATTATCCCGCCTTTTTAAGGTTATCGGCCTGTTGCACGAGTT
>SXRI01000115.1 GCA_005793615.1 Bdellovibrionales bacterium | reverse complement strand
GATCATGCGTGTCCCCGTTGCACACGATGGTTCGCTGCTTATCAACTACGCAGGGTCCGAAAAAATGTTTCCGCATGTCTCCATGGCGGATATCCTTTCTGACGCTCCGAAGATGGTTGTTAAAGTGAAAGTAAGGAACCCTGCAACCGGCCGCTGGGACGAACACGATCAAGAGGTCGACAAAAAAGAATTCCTCAAGGACAAGCTCCTCATCGCCGGCGCCACAGCTACCGGCATCTACGACCTACGGGTGACGCCCTTTCAAGAAAACTACCCCGGAGTGGAAACCCACGCCAATGTTCTCTCGAACCTACTCGTGGAAAATGAACGCGCCACCGGAACAGGCCGAGCACCGGCCAGTGCTCCCGTTTTTCTACGCACACACCCCGGTGAAGCCCGAGCCATGTGGGCCATTCTCGTAATCCTTGGCATCACCATGGCGGCCTTGCTCACCTACTTCGGCTCCATCGCCGGCCTTGGCATCACCGCTTGCGCGTTGGGCGGAGTCTACGCCGTCGACAAATACTTCTTTTTCAACAACGGCATCGTCACGACGGTCATCTTTCCGATCTTTGAGATTTTCGGTTCTTTCATCTCACTGACTTTCTACAAGTACTTCACCGAAGAGCGTAAGAAACGTGAGCTTAAAGGTACATTTGAAAAGTACGTCTCGCCTGCCATCGTCGCCGAAGTCATGAGCGACCCTGAGAATATCGAACTCGGCGGAAAGAAAATGGAGCTCACGGTGATGTTCTCCGACGTTCGCGGTTTCACGACGATCTCGGAAAAACTTGATCCGCGCCAGCTCTCAGATCTTTTGAACTCTTACCTCACGCCAATGACCGATCTTGTCTTTAAGAACAAAGGTACTCTCGATAAATACATGGGTGACGCGATCATGGCATTCTGGGGCGCGCCGATCCATTTCCAAGATCACGCCAAGCACGCTGCCCGCTGTGCACTACAAATGATCGAAAAACTCAAAATCCTCCAGGATGAGTATCGCGCTAAAGGACTACCGAACATTGATATCGGTATCGGCCTGAACACCGGCGACATGAGCGTCGGCAACATGGGTTCCGAGACCGTGCGCAGCTATACCGTGATGGGTGACTCAGTCAACCTCGGCTCACGACTCGAAGGAATCAACAAAGAGTACGGCACGCGAATCATTGTCAGCGAATTCACGCAAAAAGAGATCGCTGACACCTTTGTCACTCGCGAAGTCGACTGGGTAAGGGTGAAGGGTAAAGCTCAACCCGTGCGAATCTTTGAATTGATCGCAGAGGGCGCACCAAAACCCGCCGTGGTTGAAATCCTCAAACACTTCAATATGGGCTTTCAGCTCTACCACGAACGTAAATTTCAAGAGGCCATCTCAGCCTTTAACGAGGCACTGAAGATCAATCCCGATGACGCAGTCTCTCAGCTCTATGTCGAGCGCTGCGAAGACTACCTCAAAGAACCGCCGTCGGAAAATTGGGATGGCGTGTGTACGATGACCCATAAGTAACTTCACCGGTAATCTTACCGGTAGCCTTAGAGAGGGGCGGTGCTGACTTTGGCCAGCACCGCGGTCCAAGTTACCGCTCCAAAAAATAAACGCTCTACACATTGCGACGCGACGAGGATGCGTGACAGCGTGATCAAGGCTGGCTACGCTTTTCATATTCCTGCGCAGTTGCGCGCACGAATGTGAAGGCATAAAGCCGGAGCGACACCGATCAATGCATCTTGAGTTACGCCTACGTGCTTCGGTCACTCTATTAACTTTGGCAACCCTACTGCCTTTGTTAACAGCAATGACCTTGATTTTAACCGTTCCTGTGGAGGCGATTGCCACTACAGGATCCTTAGCCATTCCCGGCGGCGGACACGTCAATTTGGGCGCGGACAACTTTTCGCGCGACTTTGAAAAAGGCGTGGTTGAGGTCAGCGGAAATGTAAAAGTCTTTTTCAATGGCCAGTATCTTAGCTGTGACCGCGCGATCATTAACGAGAAGACCCAAAAAATTGAAGCGTTCGGTAGCCTGGTACTTTCTAGCTCGCAGGCCTACGTGGAAGGCGATGCCGCAATATTGGATTACAAGACCAACACCGGAATTATACAGAACGGATTTGTGAAGAATGGTCAGGTCATCCTCGAAGGACGCGTCGTGCGGAAGACAGGCCCGGAAACCTACGAAGCCGAGAACGCCTACTACACGGCGTGTACCACCTGCCCGACCGCATGGACTTTTGCAGGGACGCGCATGAGCGCGCGCATGGGTGGCTACGCCTTCATTAAAAATCCACTCCTGAAAATCGCCAATATCCCCGTTCTTTGGCTGCCGTATCTCGTGGTACCTTTGAAGAGTGAGCGCCAATCTGGACTGCTCTCACCTGATTTAGACATCTTCGCAGATGAAGTTGCATTGGGTTTGCCTTTTTTCTGGGCAATTAGCCGCAGCCAGGATGCAACAATAACTCCTAAACTATACTCGCGCCGCGGCCTTAAAATTCTCAGCAACTACCGGTATATGTTGAGTGAAGAGAGCTATGGCGAGGGCAATGCCGGTATCATCAATGACCGAGTATTTGGCACAGAGGAATCACTCAACGCTCTTCCCGGTGGCAGCCGCAGCCGGCGCTGGTTTTTCAATTATGCACATACCTACGAACTCCCCGGAGACCTTTCACAAAAGACCAAATTGAATCTTGTCAGCGACCTCATCTACCCGACTGACTTTTGGAAAGAGGTACCCGGAAAAGGTGATCCGGCACTTGAAAATCGACTCAGCCTCACACGCAACACCGAACTCACTCACGCCAGTATTGATGTCGCCTATTACATCAACATGATGACCGCGAATCCATTTTCCAACAATAATGAAGCTGTTCATCGCTGGCCCGAGCTACGCTTCTCGGTGGCGGATCGACCTGTTTTTAAGAGCAATCTCTTATTCCGGATGGATATCAACTACGTCAATTTTACCCGTGAGGGCTATGCTTTTGATCATGTGATTCCCGCCGGGATAGACCCGGCAACAGGGCAGCCGTACGATCGACAGATTGACGCCAATCACTCCGGCTACGCGCAACCCCGCACCGGAGGCCCGCATTCCATCGACGTCGGTGGCGGAAGCCAATTTAATCCAGTGACCGATATTGTCCGTACCGGCCAACGCCTGGATCTCAAACCCGAGATCGCGTACCCGTTCAATGTCGGGCGCTTTCTTGATGTGCTACCATCGATTCAGTTGCGGCATACCCAATATGCCTTCAACGTCGCGCCGAGCGCCGACAACCCCAACCAGTACGACTCGATGCCATTTCGTAATTATGCCCGCGGCAAGATCTCCGCGCGCACCACGTTTTACCGTATCTACGGAAACGAAGAAGGGTTATCGCGCAAACCTGAAATCAAACCGCCATCAAGCAACTGGATCGACGAAGAAAGTCGCGCGTTGGATGAAGACCTCAAGGTTCCCAAGGGCGTACATGCCGATATCTTCCGCCATGAATTTCAACCGGAAATCGTGGGTAGCTATATTCCCTATATTCGTCAACCCGACAGCCATCCATTTTTCAGTAGAAACGCCCAGCTGCCCATTTTTCTTGAGGAGCAGCCTATCTCCAATGAAAACTTCACGAACGTCGACACCACTCTGCAGTTCGACTACCACGATCGCATCTCCAGCCGTACCCTTGTGACCTTACAGGCCACCAACCGACTGGTACGCAAACGTTGGCTCAGCGGCACACCCGTATATCGGCAGATCGCGGCTTGGAAAATTGGTCAAAGTTACGACTTTGACGAAGCCAAACGGCAAGATCCCCCAAGACTTCCCTATTCCGATATCTTTTCAAACTTTGATCTGCACTTGGACCGCATCGACATCTACTCGGTTCTTCGGTACTACCCCTATCACCGAGTCACCACTTCGACCTCGACTCTTCGGCTTAAGAATGCGAGCGACACCGAATTCGCTCAAGTCACCTATAATCAGACCTATAACATCAGTCGCAACGTCGCACAGACCACCGAAGCTCCGCAGACCGTGGGCCTCAGTGGCGGCTTCAAATCTAAATACCTCGATCTTGCAGCGACGCTCGATTATGCCGCCGAAGCGCAAAATCTCAAGCTGACCACTTGGCGAGGCGACTTCAACATCAAGCCTCCAGGAAATTGTTGGGGCATTAAACTTCAGTACGTTCAACCTGTCGGCGGAAAGCGGGAGATCTATGTTAACTTCGATTTCAATTTCGGTGGTTTGTCTGGTTAGTTAGCTCAAATAGCTCAACTATCAGAGAGTCGTTATTAGCAGCGTGCTAAAAGCTGAGAACACGAAGCGAGCCCTGCGCGCCCTCTAAGCCATGCTCGCCCATTATGGGATAGAATTGCATTCGAGGCACTTCCCGCTGAATCCTGAAACTCAATTGGCGCCGCTTTTGTCCCATAGGTACAACCAGCGGCACGACTCCATTCTCATTACCGACATTCTGCAACTGTTCAGCGGCATCTTCGTCATCGGCAGGAACACCAAACACCACGTAGGCACCTAATAGAATACCCGCATAAAGACCCAGCGATGCGCCACGCGCCACACGATTCAGGTTGTCACCGGGCTTATCTGAAAATGCCAAAGTTGCGGCACCCACTAGAGTTCCGGCGAGAACGCCGTAACTACAACTCACCACAAAATCCCGCATCGGATCCGCTTTGACCGGCGAGCTTGAACTAACGAGAGCGAGGACGCCAATCATCGAGCCGCGTTTCAAAATCGAAATTAAATTCTCTCCACAAAGTGCCATACCTACAGTGTTCGACCACCCAACCATCATGTCAATAGCCAGTCGAATCCTGCCTCAAAGTATTGAACTCTCGGCAAAAAAGGCGTCCTGTAGGGCTTCTTGAAATCGTCCTGTAACTCGTGACTCACGACAGCGAGTAAGAGAGTGACTGGAAGTTGATAACATTCCTCGAACCAGGTCCGCGCTCTTCTGAGCCGTCCGACCTGAGTCGGCGTGATTAGAAATCTCTCTCCCCAGAACTCCCGATTCACGGTCTTAACTTCGATTAATTTGAGACCGCCCGCCCCATCACGGGTCAAGAGATCAACCTCCGCAAATGGTGTTTTCTCTCGATGTTTCAACAGCTGCTCACCGTATATGACGGTACGGTCACACGCAACCAACCACTCAGAAAGGATCCAGCGCTCGTTCCTCGTCAAGCTTCTCGGTCCAGTACTCCCGTACGCCCGCAAACGTGCTTCGATGTTGACTACAAGGTCCATGTTTTTGAATTGCCGCAAGGTGAGTGGGCGAGCCATAACCTTTGTGTTTTTCAAATCCATAGAGCGGATACTTTTCTCCGAGATTTTTCATCAAATTGTCGCGCGCTACTTTAGCGACAATCGAAGCCGCGGCAATCGGCTGCGCCCGCAAGTCACCTTTGATCAAAGTCGTCTGTCGAAAACCCTCAAGTCCCTGAATGCGCTGATTACCATCCACTAAGACATGCCCAGTGCCAGGAGACATGCCGGCCATCAGGTTTTCGATAGCCCTTCGCATCGCCGTAAAAGTCGCACCAAGAATATTGAGACGATCGACCTCTCCGACACTGGCAAAGCCGATACCAACCATGGCGACATCGTGAATCTGTACCGCCAATTTTTCGCGCCGAGCTTCGGACAAAAGTTTCGAATCCGTCACTCCGACCAGTGAAAAATCCGCAGGTAAAATGACCGCTGCCGCGAAAACAGGGCCTGCTAAACAGCCCCGCCCTACCTCATCAACACCAATTACCGGCTGCGGCACGAGCTGCTTCCAGTCGAAGGGCTCATAAACAGGTTTAATTGATTTAAGCTTGGCTTTGCGATCTGGTGGCGTATTTGATGAATTCTGAGATGTCATAGATAGATCTCAGACGATATCACGCGAGGAGACAAGCCTTTGTTCAGAAAAAAAGAGAGCACCATCTTGAGCTATCCCGCAAGCTCCCCACAAACGAAAAAACCCTGGATGCAAAAACACCCAAGGTTCTTTTCAGAGCTCTGGTCATCAGCTCTGGTCATCAGCTCTGGTCGCCCATGTAGGCGCTCATCTTAGATGAGCGATGAGCCCTTGCAGCACGGGACTCAGCCTTCAGCAGCCGCTTCTGCTACCGCTGCCGCCTGGGCATTCTCGTCCTTAAGGCCAACGAGCACCGACGATAAACGAGCGGCCTTTCCCTTAAGGCTACGCAGGAAATAAAGACGGCTACGGCGAACCT
>SXRI01000114.1 GCA_005793615.1 Bdellovibrionales bacterium | reverse complement strand
GGGTTTGTCGCAACAAAATCAAATCACACAGATGGACGAGATGCTTTCTTTCTTGCTAGCAACTGGACCACCAGCTCGCTAACTACCAAGATCCCCAAAACAAATCCAAAAACAGCCGCCGATGTCCCTAAGTTCCGTAGAAGGAGTAGGCCCGCTGTTTCGTTCAATTCTTAGACATCCAAGAAAAAAACACTAGAACCTCGCGCATGAACTCCCCTCCGTCGCATCCATGATGCATTTGATGTGCTCGCACTGGGCACGGATCGTGCTTTTGCGTCACGCACTCCTCAGGTGAACCAGCCCGTAAAGATGATTGGGATGGGCGTTTCACCGTGTGGACAAAACCGCCTTTCAACAAATTAAAGAGGGAGATTATGATGACGGTGAAAAACACGGGGCTGTTAATGACAGCTTTGCTGCTGGCGCAGTTCGCCAATGTGGCGACGGCAAGAACGACTGCGGACGAGCTCAATAACGATACACAGATTTCTGCGAGTACTCATATGCCGCGTGGTTCGTCGGTAGGTGAGCCGGAGACGCTCGAAATGATATTGTTTGAGGACGACAATTTCGGTTTCGAGACCATCGAGGACAGTGCCCCGGCCAATGAAGACATTTCCAAGTGGTCAGAGCGAAAGATTTTTCGACACTATCAACAAGAAATCGATCAAACCAACTTCTGGCTTGATCAGGTCAGAAAATCACCCCAGGAAATCGCACGTTTGAATCACGATGTCGAGATCGCCAAGCGGAGTGTTCGTCGGCGAGGCCCGCGGATGAGCGGTCTGACCTGTATGGCGATAGCTATTCAAGGTGAAGCTGGCGGCGAGCCCGCGGCCGGAAAGGCGGCAGTGGCACAAACGATCATGACCCGAGCCGGAGGAAATCCGGCGCGTATTTGCTCTGTGGTTTTTGCGCGGGCGCAGTTTGAGGCGATGGCCAAACGGGCACGTCAACCCTCGGCCGAAACCATGAAGGTAGCACAAGCGGCGATCCGTCGTGGTAAGAAGTGCGGTTTTGATCATTTCATCAATAAACGTTTACAGCGCTCACTCGGTCGGCGTATTCCGTCATGGGTTTTCACGTTTGAACGTCGTGGATGTTTGCATCGCCGTATCGGTCTGCAGGATTATTATTCGTCCTGCAATTGCCGTCATTAAATGTGGTTGCCGACGGTCGTGGCGGCCAGTCATCGAGACCGGCCGTCGAGACCAGCTGTCGAGTCCAGCCGTCGAAACCAGCTGCCGTGAGATGACGGCAGCAAACAAGAGTTAATGACTTTCGGGGTTCGGCGGTTCACCGCAGCCGCCGCCACCCGAGGTGAGAACAAAGAGTTGTTCGCCAACCTGTAGACGATGGGAGCCGCAACATTTGTTTAAATTCTCTCGCGTTCCACTGACCTGAACAATCTCAAGGCTGGCTGAGACCCCGGTGCGACCAGAATCGATACCTTCGTTACGTGTGCCCAGACTGGGCTCAAGCCACCGCAATTCGCACGGTGCCAGGATCTTGAGTCCGAGTGTCGTGCCATTACCGCCAGAGGTTTTTCCTAGCCCTGCCGAGGAGGCCCGCAGGCCAACGGAAACAAGCTCTACCGGAAAGTCACGATCCAGACGTTCAATGTCAGCAATATCCTCATGGCCCCGGATAGGGCCACTAAAGAGAGTTGAAGAATCCATCCACAAATTCAGGCCATCGATGCCGGCATGATGCGGAGAAGCCGCGCTTCCATGTGGAACGGCGAGGCTTAAAAGGCGTCCATCATCAAACAAAAGTTGAATCGCGGTTTGCGAGGTCGCAGCTTCCGCTGAGCGGAAATTACGATTCAAACGCGTAAAGGCTTTGCTGGCCAAGCGGCATACTGCCGGCACACCCTCAAGCATGCCTCGTAAAGTACCCAGGGGGGCATTGGCCGAGAGGATTGTTTTCGCCGGAGCGCTTACTTGTAAATGCTGAAAGGTGGCGGAGTTCATCGGAACCCATGAATCGAAGGCCGAAATCGTCGCGGCAAAGCAAGCTCCGAAAGTCGCCTGATCAGTGAGCCCAAGTGACGCGGAGGCCTCGGAACCGCCGAAGTCAAAAATGAGTCGGTCTTCGCTCATTTTCAGTTCAAGTTTGATGGTTTCACCGGTGTTAAACTGGTGGCTGACGAGACTGTTGCCGAGAGGGAGTTTGGCCATCTGCATTTCAAAAACTCGCGCAGAGTCGGCGAAGTAATTGTCGATATGATTGCGAAGAAGTTTCTTTCTCAAAACTGACGAAGGATCTAGCGCAAGCCTTTTCAATTTGGTCGAAGCTCGGTTCAAGTCAACGACAGCACTTTCAAGGGTAGCGAAAAGTTCGCGGGGCGCGAGCGGGTGCATGGCGATCGCTTGCACCAAATCACGGTTGAGATTGTCGAGCCGACCAAGAGGCATTGGCGGAACCCGCACGCCTTCATCGTCGATACGGGCCTGTTTTTTTAGGTCGTCCGGTAAGCGCGGGGAGAAAGACACTCGTTGCGTCAAAAGAAAATCAATGTCTCCGCCAAAAAGTGAAACTCCTGTAACCAATGTAAATTCCGCGAGGTGAGTGCCGCCTGAATAGGGATCATTGGTTAGAGCCACATCACCATCGCCTAGCTTCAAATATCGGTGGCAAAGCGCTGCCGTCTGCGGAAGAGTGGCGATGTCAGCGGCCGCCATAGGCTTGACGTAGAGAGCTTGGCCATCGGGTAGTACAAGTGCGCTTGAACCGCTGCTGTTCAGTGTGCTCGAGAAAATTCGATACAAAATGGCAGACACGCCTTGAAAGGCTCCGTTATCAAGTTTGCTCACTGTACCGGCCTCCAGCTTGTGAGTGCTGCCGCACTCTCCCGCCAAGCTTCGCTGGGGTTAAATTTGACTCGGAGGTCTTTACGTCTTGCCGAAATCAGGGGAGCGAGTGAAGAGGCGAAAGCACCGGTGAGAGTGAGTTCATCACTGACCCCCGCGGCGGCAATTTCAAGAGCGATCTCTTCGACTAGGGCTCTTTCGAGTTCAGAAGCAATATGAGCCGCATCCGGTGGTCGACGTTTATCGCCCGAGGTCGCCATGGGTGATTTTGCTAAGGTAAAGAGAGTTTCAAGAATACGTGGACGACTCCGTTCGGAGATCAGCGGCGTAAGCCCCTCGATTTCCTGAAGGCGTTCCTGGAGATGAAGAATGTCGAGTGCCGCAAGTTGATGTGATCTGCCAAACAGCATCGGCCCGGGCTCATAGCCGCTATCAGCATCGGTGAAATTCGGAAACGGCCACTCGCCATGTTTCACCAACTGGGTCAGGCGAACAGGCGTGCCGAAGGTTTGCTTTACTATTGTGTTTTTTGGTGTGAAAAGTGTCAGGCCATCCAGGCCGCAATGAAGAACGGCCGTGCTCTTAAGGTGCGTCGCTGAGTTCGCGAGGGCGGCATCCAAGCCCCCGCGAGCCGTCCCGGCAGCAAATTCGATCCATGGCCGAGGTCCATCGGGACTCCAAGAGAAAAGCTCCCAAGTGCCGCCGCGCTCATCGCCAATCGCCTTGATTGCCTCTTGAATCAGATCGCGCTCTTCAGAGATTGCGGCCTCGGCAAAGCTCGCTTCGATGGT
>SXRI01000113.1 GCA_005793615.1 Bdellovibrionales bacterium | reverse complement strand
GTGGATTCAGCGAATCAATGCGGCCGCTCGCTTGAACGGTACGACTTATTCTAAATTGATCAATGCACTTTTGAACAAAGGTATCGATCTCGATCGTAAGGTTCTTGCGGATCTCGCGGTTAACAATGCTGATGGTTTCTCAGCACTTGTAAAACAGGTACTTTAATCAGCAGCGAAGATGTCTCGCGCGGACCGAACGAAATGAGGTTGAACTCTGGTTTAGTTCGCGTGGGAATTTCCATGTAACTGCTTGAGGCGAGGCATCAATGGCCACCGAAAACATCTACGGTGAGAACCACACCATAAAGCACATCTTGAATCAAAAGATGGACTTCTCCTTGTTTGATGGCTCTTTTGAAGGGCGTAAGGCCGATCATATTCGCCTGGCTCTTGAGGCGCGAATGCAAGCTGTCGGCGGCTCAGGACTTGATCAAGTTCAACTCGTTCACGAAGCACTTCCTGATCTCGATTTTCACGAAATTTCCTTGGCGACTCGTCTCTTTGGCCGTGATTTGGCGGCGCCGATGTTCGTCAGTTCGATGACGGCAGGGCATGCCGGTAGTGTGAATCTAAATGTGACTTTGGCGCGAGTTGCTGAGAGTCGCGGATGGGCGATGGGCGTTGGTTCGCAGCGGCGACAGCTTTTTGATCACACGGCGGACGCTGAGTGGCTTGAGGTTCGCAAAGCCGCACCTAAACTTATATTATTTGGCAATATTGGACTTGCGCAACTGATTGAAGCGAGCGTCGACGACATTCGCCGATTGGCAGATAGTCTTGAAGCGGCGGCGATGATTGTGCATCTTAATCCGCTTCAAGAGTGTTTGCAGCCAGAAGGAACTCCGCACTATAGGGGAGGCTTCAAAGCCTTGGAACGCCTGGTGCGGGAATTGAAACTCCCTGTCATCGTCAAGGAAACCGGTTGCGGTTTTTCGCAGGCGACGCTCATGCGACTCAATGGCCTTGGGCTCGCTGCGGTTGATATCGGTGGTTATGGCGGTACTCATTGGGGAAGAATCGAAGGCGGTCGTGCTGGCGATAACGAAAAGCTTAAGCGGACCGCGGAAACATTCCGTGATTGGGGAATTGCAACCACTGAAGGGCTCGTCGCCGCGGTTGCTCTAAGGCCTGATTATATGGTTTGGGCCTCGGGTGGTTTGCGTTCCGGTTTGGATGCCGCGAAGACCGTGGCAATGGGAGCTACCCTCGCGGGCTTTGCAAAGCCTCTCATTGAAGCCGCGCTCGGTGGCGAGGAATGCCTCGATCAAACCATGCAAGCACTCGAGTATGAATTCAAGACCGCTCTATTTTGTACGGGAGCCAAGGATGTCGCTCAATTGCGGGAGATGAAAGCATGGCGATGAGTAAGGATACTGCGAAGCTCGACGCGAGCACGGCTTTTGCCGGATTTTCTAAGCTTTCTCGTGAAGAGCGTTTTCAGCGTCTTGAAGAGATGGGCGCGCTTTCTCATGAAGATGTCGGTTTTTTGCGTAATGGGGGTTTACAGTCCTTAGATCTCGCAGAGAAGTTTATTGAAAATGTGATCGGCTATTTTCAACTGCCATTAGGGGTCGCAACGAATTTTCGGATTGATGGTCGCGACTATGCCATTCCCATGGCCGTCGAGGAGACCTCCATCATCGCGGCGGCTTCGAAAACCGCCAAGTGGGTTCGTGAAAATGGCGAGATCACCACGGAGACCGTTGGTGATCTGATTATCGGGCAAATTCAGTTGGCGAAGATCTCTGATTTTGCGGTGTTTGAAAGTGTCATTGAAGCCAATAAATTTAATTGGATCAGTCTTGCAAATCGGGATGTCGCCCACGGCTTGGTGGCTCGCGGCGGCGGAGTACGCGACATTCAGTTGCGAAAGGTTCCGCGCGGGCAGGGGCCCGAGAGTGGCGAGATGGCCGTCTTACATGTTTTGGTAGACCCGTGCGATGCCATGGGTGCCAACATCATCAATCAGGTTTGTGAGTACCTCAAGGGCCCTGTCGAAAGCGCCACCGGTGAGAAGGTGACGATGTGCATTCTCTCAAACCTTGTCGACACCAAACTGACCCGTGCGCATGTCGTTTTACGTGGATTGGGTAGTGGTTTGGGGTCTGGTCTGGAGCGCGAGTTGGCAGAGAAAATTGTCGAGGCTTCGCTTTTTGCGGAGCAGGATCCATACCGCGCGGCTACTAATAATAAGGGTGTTCTCAACGGCATCGATCCGATCCTGATCGCAACTGGTAACGACTGGCGCGCGGTTGAGGCGGGCATACACGCCTACGCAGTCAAAGGTAAACAGTATCGATCGATCACGCGTTGGACGATGTCGGGAGACGAGTTGCATGGCGTGTTCGAGGCGCCTATTGTCGTGGGTACCGTCGGCGGCGTGACCAAGCTTCATCCGACGGCGCAGATTTGCCTTAAGATGATGGGCATTGAGAGTGCTGCGCATTTGGCGAGAGTTTGCGCGGCGGTGGGCTTGGTGCAGAATCTGGGTGCTCTCAAGGCGCTCACGACCGTTGGAATAATCGAAGGTCATATGAAGCTTCATATCAAGAATCTGACGATCGGCGCCGGTGCCAGCGAACGTGAGGTGCCTCTTGTGCAAAAGCGTCTGGAAGAAATCCTGATGCTGACAAAACGAATCTCGCTAAGTAATGCCGTTGAGGCTTTGCTTGAAATTCGCGCTGAGCTGGCACGTGAAATTCGTTCCGACGATCGCCGAGTGAAGCCGCCATCATCATCGCCCTCTTCATCGCCGCTAATACCGACTCAGACATGACTTCAGCTGCTGCCACCGTGATGTCGGTACCAGGTAAGACCTTTTTAGTGGGCGAATATCTGGCGCTCGATGGTGGCCCATCGATTTTGCTGACAACCGAGCCGAGATTTGTATTGCGCACTGCTCGGCAACGGCGATTCTCGGTGCAAAGACCGCATACTTTTGCGGGGGCTTCGCCTGCGGGGCGACTTTTCGTGGGTCACGAGGCCGACTTTCAAGGTTTTAACTTTCGTTTTGATGATCCCCATCGCGGTGCCGGTGGTTTAGGAGCTTCGAGCGCGCAATTTGCCTTGATGTACAGTTGGCTCACGAAGACCAAGAGTGTGGTGCCTGAGACCTACGATTGGTCGCGCTTGCTGACGGAGTATCGTGCTTGCGCATGGAGCGGCGAGGGCCAGGCACCAAGTGGCGCTGACCTTGTCGCGCAACTGATTGGCGGCGTGAGTTTGTTTGATGGCCGTTCATCTCAGCTTCCCTCAGTTTGTTTGCATACTCGGCTCCAATGGTCTTTCCCGGAGCTGTCGTTCACTCTGATTCGCACTGGCGTGAAGGTGGCGACGCATGAACATCTTAAACGCGCTCAAGTGGCACCCTATGATGAGTTGCGGACGATAATGAATGTTGCGCTCGAGGCGTTTCGCGAAAATAGTGAAGCGAAATTGATCGAGGCAGTGAATACCTATGGTGAAAAGCTCGGACGTGCGGGCCTGACGGCCGAGGGAACATTGGGTTTGGTCAGTGCTTTACAGGCGCAGGCTAAGGGTGTGCGAGCGGTCAAGGGTTGCGGGGCAATGGGTGCCGATGTGATCGTGGTTTTGCATGATCGCATTGATGGGCCTGGGATCAAGGCGTGGGCGGTCTCCAAAGGGCTTGAGATCTGTGGTGAGCAGAGTCACTTGGCAAAAACCGGTTTGAAAGTGGAATAGAGCAAATGGATCAATTACGAAAGAAAATTTGGCGCGCTCATGCTCCCTCAAACATCGCCTTGATCAAGTACATGGGAAAGAGCGATCAAGAGAAGAACCGTCCGACGAATACCTCGCTTTCCTACACGCTTTCGCATTTGCGGAGCGTGGTGGAGCTCGAATTGACCGGTGATACGGACCGCGGTGCTCTCTGGGAGCCGCTACCGAGTTATGAGGGTAAAGCCCTTTCGGCGATGGAGCTTTCGGAAAAAGGCCAAGCGCGCTTTCTTGAACATTTCACTCGTATCAAAAAAATGTTTCCTGAAGTGTGTCGTGATCAGCATCAGTTTACGGTGCGCTCTGCGAACGATTTTCCTGCCGATTGTGGTTTGGCGTCGTCGGCTTCGTCCTTTGCGGCTCTCACGAAAGTCGCACTCTTGGCCTTTGCTGATTTGAGCAAGACGGAATTACCATCACCAGAAAAAGCAGCAGATCTCAGTCGCCAGGGTTCTGGTTCATCTTGTCGATCATTCTTCACGCCGTGGTCTATTTGGGATGAGGACGGAGCTCGCGCTGTACCTGAACTTGAGAACTTGACCTTTAAACACCAAGTGATCGTGGTTGATGAAGCAAAAAAAGCCGTTTCCAGTTCCGAAGCGCATCGTCGTGTAGTGAGTAGCGCTTTGTTTACATGGCGTCCGGAGCGAGCTGAAGCTCGTGTGCGAGACTTGTTGCGAGCATTAAAGGCTCAAGATCTTGCGAGTGCCTTTGAAATCACCTGGGCGGAGTTTTGGGATATGCACGCTCTTTTTGAAACCAGTCGCCCCTCATTTGGCTACATGACCGAGGGGTCCTTGGCGGCGCTGAGATTCGTACGCGGGCAATCATGGGAAAAGTGCGGGCGAGGACCTTTGGTGACGATGGATGCAGGACCCAACGTGCATCTTCTTTATGCGGTTGATGATTCGAATAGAGAATTTATGAAGAGCTTCGCGACTGAAGTCAGTCAGCAGTTTTCATTGCGCTTTCGTGTGCTCAGCGAGGAGTGGACTTAATGCCGGCCACATCGATGATGACGACGGTCCATGGAAAGTGGATCTTGGCTGGTGAGCACGCGGTTCTGCGTGGATCGCCGGCTTTGGTGTTTCCTGTTCAGGGTAAAGCTATGACGTTGTCGTTTACGAGTTCGGAGCGCGACCTTTCGGTAGAGTTCAGCGGTGAACATGGCGATGAACTTCGTTTGTTGTTTTGGGGCGTTATCGAAAAGGCTCTGGAAATGACGTCCCGAACACGTTCCGTGCTCCATGGTCATTTTCAAATCACCAATTCTATTCCGGTCGGTGCGGGTTTGGGAGCATCGGCGGCTCTTTGTGTAGGCCTAGGACGTTGGTTTGCTTGGCGAGGCTGGGTGGCAGAGAGTGAGCTGCCGGAGTTTTGTCGTTTGCTCGAGAATCTCTTTCATGGCGAGTCGAGCGGTGTTGATATCGCGGTAGCGTTGAGCGGGCGCGGTCTGTGTTTTATTCGCGGAGGAGAGCGGTATGCGATCGAACCGCGTTGGCAGCCTGAGTGGTATCTCTCTTATTCGGGTAAGCGCGGAGTGACTTCGGAGTGCGTTGCCCGAGTCAAGGCGCTTTGGACTCGTGACGAGGTTCTTGGAAAGCGTATCGACCAAGACATGCGCGAGGCTGTCGCGATGGCGGCGCGCGCTCTTCAGCTGTCGTCGGCCACCGAGGGATTTGATCTTCTCGCTGAAGCGATCAATAAAGCTCGCACCTGCTTTGAGCATTGGGGCTTAACCAGCGGTGAGATTGGCAGTCATGTACAAATGCTGATCAACCATGGTGCTTATGCGGTGAAGCCCACGGGTTCCGGCGATGGTGGCTATGTTTTAAGTTTGTGGCGTAAGGCCCCGCCGGCCGATCTCAGCTCACTTTTAATCCCCCTCAATTAAACGTACCTTTTGGGTGGGAAAAGTGCCCAAAAATGTCTCCGCTTAGAGTCGCTTGCGGAAGGCCGTCATGGTTGGAGATAGCAAGCGACGGGTCTTGCCAATTCTGGTAAACTGCCTCGATGTTAGTAACGGGTATTGGTCTTGGTAAGAGTCGGGGAGAAATGCGGTGAAGCAGTTGAGGTTTCGGTTGAAATTTGGGCCGGTGATCTATGTCGCGGTTCTTATGACGATCGCCTTGAATTCCGCGTTTGCCAATGGCGCCGAACGGTCAGCTAGTCAGTCAGCTAGTCAGACTGGCGATCGTGAAAACGGTTTGAAGATTCTTGTCGACCGCGCTGCCGACAATTCAACAGGTGAATCTACACTCAGCAACTCCGCAGAAGACGCCCCACCAGGAAACGCTACTGCAGATTCCTCAGCGGCAGCGGGTGAAATCTCGAAGAAAATTGAAATGCCACGGGCATTGGGCAAACCCGAGTATCGCAATTTCAATCTTGGCTATGCCTATGGCTTCAATACCTATATTGAACCAACGGTGATGAAAGAGAGTGGGCACCTCAATGGCCTGGCATTCGCGCTTGAATCACGGCCGCTGGATCAAGCTCTGCTGCTGCGTCTTTCGGGTGAGTTTCTTTTCGGCGGCCTCGCTTACGAAGGCTCAATGTATTACGTGGAAGAGGATCGAACCGAGCCTTGGACCACCGGTACTAATGATTTCATCTATTCGCTCAAGGGAGTTTTTGGCCTGCCGTTTGTGAGTTGGCAGGGAGGCGATCTCGGAGCGTTCGCGGGTGTTGGTACTCGTTACCTCAACGATCAGATTCAGGGGCGCGGTGGCTACGAGCGAGAAATCAATTACCTCTTCGTTCCGCTCGGGCTCGAAGCGCGATTTTTTCTTAGCAATAAGAGGGTGCTGACGTTGAGCGCTGAGTATGATCGCTTCGTGTCAGGCACAGTTAAGTCGCATCTGACGGAGGTCGGTCGCAGTCGCGACATCACCAATAAGCAAACCACTGGCCATGGGCATCGTTTTGCGGCTGATTGGTCCTGGTGGATGAATGAGGGTATGGACCTGCACATTGCCCCGTATTGGCAGCATTGGCAGGTCGATGATTCTGATCAGGTCGCGATGGATAAAAGAAATTGGTATGAGCCCAAGAACTCAACCGATCAGGTCGGCGTGACCCTCTCGGTTGGCATGTAGTCTAAAGATTCAATTCAATATATTTGGGTTCGCCGTTCATTTCCACTGTGGCTTCAGCGAAACGGCCGTCAGGCAAACGCGCGCGCACAAGATACTTTCCTGGGTCGAGTACCTTAAAGAACTGTCCAGCCGAATTGGTACGGAACGGTTTCTCGCCATGTTGATGCTGGATCGTATCGAACTCGATCGTTGCACTCTCCAAGAAGTTCTCGTTTTGGGTCTGGGTGACTCTGATGCTCAGGAGATTTCGGTCAATGCGACTCAGGAAATGTTGCCAGGCCTTGCGATGCTTCACGAGCGTTTGTTCACGCATTCCATAGTCGGGTTGGAATTCCTGGTTGATTTCGAAAGTAAAGGCGGTGGCGCCAAACTCCGAATGCATGAACGACATCGACTCGCCGTCAGCTGAATAGAGAAGTTTCCATGGGGTTTCGGCGACATAGGTGCTTCCGTCGTTGGAATCCGATGGCAACATATCCGCCATCTCCTTGCCGAGCGTGGCATGCAGGAGATTTTCACTTGAACGCAATTCACCGCATCCGAATGGGTAGAGTACGAACTCACTAAAGGAGTGATATGATAACGATGCCGTTGGTAGAACTCGACGCGCCAGTCCTATGAGGGCCGTGCTCTCCGGTTCACTCGCGGCTTGGTCACCCCGATAGGTATCGCTGTTCTTGCTTCCCGAGGAGCCATTGCAACCCGACCACATGAATGGATAGTTGCGATTAAGATCTACGCCAAAGACCTTGGAGTTCTCGTCGGCATGGGCATTCTTGCGCCAATAGGAGTTCTTGGTCCACACGACGTTATTGCCGTCAACATTGAGCATGGGAACGATCCAGATGTTCCAACGGCTGAGAATATTCGCGAGCGGACTGTTCTTTGAGCGGGCTTCGGGAAGAATTGTTTGGGCCACATCTAAGACGACCTCGGGAGTCATGATCTCGCGCGCGTGGTGCATGCCATCGAAAATGATCGCGGGCTTGCTGAGTGCGTTCTTGTCATTCGCATGAGGCGTGGTTGAGAGCAAGAGCGCCCAAATGGCTCGACCCTCTAGAGAGGTGCCGATTTTTTCAAGTCGTGTGAGATCGGGAAAGCGTTGCTGGAGCGACTTGAGTTCGTCCTCAACTTTCTGTGAATTCAGATAGCGCGAATCAAGGCGCAGGAAGCTTGCGGAGTGTGATTCACGAAGCGAGCCGTTGATACCTTGAGTCTTTAAGGCTTGAATGCCGCCTGTTGTGGTAATCACCTCAATCGTCCCATCGTTTCTATTGACTCCGGCCACGTCTAAGCCCTGTTGTTTTAGTCGACCAACCATCTCGCGCATGACATTCGGATCAAGGCTCTTACTTTCGACCGCGAAGCGAACCAGAGAATCACTAGCCGGGTGCTGAACCCGATCCAGAGTGAACCCCAATGTCATTGAAGCCAAAAAAAGAAAAAACCAGTAGCGTGGCGCCATTCATACCCTCCGTGAGATGAAATGAGTTGTCTTTCTCGGCTTCAAGTCTAGGCATAGTCGCTCGGCAAAATCCCATAAAAACAATTTATTGTTGATATGCAAAACACGCTGATCGGGAAAAAGAGTGCGATTTTGATCTCTGGACCTAGGTCTTGAGAGTCATTTC
>SXRI01000007.1 GCA_005793615.1 Bdellovibrionales bacterium | reverse complement strand
TAGCGATGCTATGCAAGCCATGCTTGAACGAGTTCATTCATGGCGAGATTCAGGTTTTAGCGTTTTTATTGCGGCCGGTACTCACGCTCAGTGCCAACGGTTGAGCGCGTTTTTTGAAAAGAGCCGATTTCATGCGAGACTTCTCGCAGATGATGATTTTGACATCGCCTCCTGGGTCGAAGCTCAAACGGCTGACACGGCGCTGATTCATCTCGTCCCAAGGAGTTTGAGCGAGAGTCTTCGCCTCAATGACGAGCAGATTGTTTTTCTGCGCGACGAGGACTTCTTTGGGAAAAAGCAACAGCGCCGACGTGAACATAAATCCACTGGCTCTATTGAATCTCGGGCCAACGCTCTTAGTTTTCAAGATCTCAACCCTGGCGATGCCATCGTCCATGTGCTTCATGGCATAGGCACCTACGAGGGGCTAAAGATAATGCCCATTTCTGGCGTCGAGGCGGAGTTCATCACTCTAAGCTACAAAGATGGCGACAAACTTTATTTGCCTATCTATCGGATCAGTCAGATTCAGAAGTACTCTGGACCTCGTGGTGAGCATTTGCTCGACAAACTCGGGGGAACACAGTGGCAGAAGACCAAAATCAAGGTACGCAGTCATCTTCGAGATCTCGCGAACGATCTATTGCAGCTCTATGCAAAACGGAGTCAAGTTCACCGGCCGCCTTTTCCTTCAAATGATGACGACTTCGCGAAATTCGAAGGAGCCTTTCCCTACGATGAGACCGACGACCAACTTAAGGCCATAGATGATATTGTCAGAGACATGACCTCTGACAAACCGATGGATCGCTTGGTATGTGGTGACGTCGGTTTTGGCAAAACCGAGGTCGCTATGAGGGCCGCTTTTAAGTCCGTCGAGGGCAGAAAACAGGTCGCGGTTTTAGCGCCAACTACCGTTTTGAGCTTTCAACATCTCGAAACATTCCAGCGTCGCTTTAAGAATTGGCCCGTCACCATTCGTGCTCTCAATCGGTTCGTGTCTCCGCCGGACGTGAAGAAGACAGTTTCCGAACTACGCGACGGTCAGGTCGATATTATTATCGGCACACACCGATTGTTGAGTAAAGACATCGTATTCAAAGACCTTGGCTTACTGATTATCGACGAAGAGCAACGCTTTGGCGTAACCCACAAAGAAAAGGTAAAGAGGTTCAAGACCGCCGTTGATACTTTAACGCTTTCAGCGACGCCAATACCGCGCACCTTGAACATGTCGCTGGTAGGGATGCGAGATCTTAGCATCATCAACACTCCGCCGATCGATCGTCTGCCCACGCGGACCTTCGTCACTCGGTTTGATCGCGAGACAATTCGCAAAGCCATCACCGCAGAGATAAGTCGGGGAGGGCAGGTTTTCTTTTTACACAACCGCGTGCAAAGTATTTATGCGCTGGCCGAAGACCTCAAAGAGATTGTTCCTGATGCCCGCATTCGTATTGGCCATGGTCAGATGAATGAAGACGAACTGGAGCAGGTCATGGTCGCCTTCTATCACCACCAAATCGACGTCTTGGTTTGTACAACGATTATTGAATCTGGAATTGATAATCCGCGCGCCAATACAATGTTCATCGACAACGCTCATCAACTGGGGCTTAGCCAACTTTATCAATTACGCGGTCGTGTTGGACGCTCCAAAGAGCGGGCCTACTGCTACCTTTTGATCCCGCAAAACAAACGCATTGAGAAAGACGCCCAAGAAAGACTAAAGATTATTCAAGAAAACACAGCTCTCGGTAGCGGCATCCGCATAGCCCATCATGATCTCGAGCTCCGTGGCTCAGGTGATGTTTTAGGCGAAGATCAGTCGGGTCAAATCGATACCGTCGGCTACGAAATGTACCTCGAGCTCCTCGAGCAGGCGATCGCCGATGTTAAAGGTCAAGAGGTTATCGAGGCCATTGAACCGGATATTAACGTTCGGATTCCTGCGCTTATTCCTGATAGCTTCATTTCGGACATTCGCATTCGTCTCTCTTACTATAAAGCGCTTTCTGAGATCACCTCGCCCGATGACATTGACCGTATTGAGGCCGAGCTCGCAGATCAATTCGGCAAGATCCCTGAGCAGGTAACGAATCTAATGGGTCTCATGTTGATACGCTATCACTGCCGCGAACTCGCGGTCCGCGATTTAAGCTCGGGCGTGAAAACTATTTCACTCGCTTTTGTGCCTGAGCGAACTCCGCTTCCTCCGGCAGAGGTCGTGAAGCTCGCGAGCCGAGAACCCAAAAAATACTCCATTACGCCGGATATGCGACTCATCGTAAGGATGGACAATATCAATTGGCCAAATATCTATGATGAGCTTCAGGTCTTGCGACGTCTTTGTCCACCGCCGCCAACTAAAGAGGCGTCTCATTCTGGCTCAGGACCTCGATGTTCTAGATCAATTGTCCGATAAGTCCTTGGATGCACTCGGTGTTTCGCTTTGTCATTTTTGGCTTTTTGTTTCTCTACGGAGCTTTTCTTCCGCAAGGCATCGCATTGGCCGCGAGCGAAAGCGAATTATCTCAGCACGATCTTGAGTTCATCGAAAAAATGCCTCTAAGAAAAAAAATAGGACAGCTTTTTCTCTTTGGCTTCCAGGGCAATTCGTTGAAAGAGGGGCTCGATAAGACACTTGAAGAACTCTCTCCCGGTGGTCTCTTGGTTTTCGGCCGAAACCTTCAATCTGCTCAGCAGATTTCAGGTCTCATTAGTGGCGCGCAAGCTCTTTCAGTAAAGAACTCCGGTCTTCCGTTGCTGGTCGCCACCGATCAAGAGGGCGGCGACGTGATTCGCATTAAGACCGCAATGCCACTTCCAAGTGCTTTGGCTCTGGGAAAAGCAAATCGCGAGGATGTTACTGAGACCGCAGGCTACGCCACGGGCAAGCTTTTGAAAACTCTCGGCTTCAACATGAACCTGGCACCTGTACTTGACATTGCCGATCCAAATCAGAAAATGTTTATCGGAACACGCGCCTATGGTGGTGAACCAGCTTTGGCGGCTAAGATGGGAATTCGTTTTTCGGAAGGTCTTATCAATGCCGGG
>SXRI01000112.1 GCA_005793615.1 Bdellovibrionales bacterium | reverse complement strand
TCCTAAACTGATGACTATTGATGATTTCTTTATTGATGTAGCGCAAAGTAATTCCAACCAAGAAACTCCTCGTTTGATAGCCAGCGGAATCCTGCTTGGGTACCGATATGTGCGATCGACAGTGCCCGGCGAAAAACCTTCTGAAAAACCTGCTGAAAAAAATAGAGCTGGAGATGCCAATGGCCACGATGGAAGCAATGTTACGAAATAGCGTGCGACGACCCAAGCTCATTTCATTCGTGGTGACTCTGTCTGTGCTCACGGCGCATGCCGTGCCCAGCCCTGCAGCAACTCCTCCCGCAACTCCTCCCGCAACTCCTCCCGTAACGAACGCTCCAAAGCCAAGCGTCAATCCCACAGATCCCAATGTTCAGACTGCCGCGCCGTCAGTGAACATCTTTTCCGGAATCGTTGATCCTTACGACTACGAAACACGTGGTCGCCGAGACCCATTCGGGCAGCCGATCGCGGATAAACCGATGGTGAAAGGGCCCGTTCACGGGCCACTCTTGCCGCTGCAGAAGTTTGAGCTCGGACAACTTCGCCTTATGGCGATTTTGTGGGATGTGAGTCGCCCTCAGGCGATGCTCAGGGATCCCGAGGGCAACATCTTTATAGTTAGTCCCAATTCCAAGATTGGCCCCTACAATGGATATGTTGCTGCGATTCGCGAAGGCGAGATAGTCGTGGTCGAGACTAAAGAACAGGATGGTCGATTGGTTTCCACGGCTCAAGTCGTGAAGATTGCGAAATAGGGCAGTCTCTGGTTTCAAAGAAAAAAATGTGAAATAATCAAACTGTAGTTGCCATGGTTGGCGACTCGGGAGTGTTCAGGATGACGATCCCATTGTACCGTCGCGATCGCGCGGCGCGAAGCCCGCATCTTTTTTTCCTTAATGTCTTTGTCACGTCGGCGGTCGTGCTGACCTTAGCGGGTTGTTCGTCAGCCAAGAAAGACGAAGCGAGCAACTCTGCTGAAAATGAGATTACCGAAGGGACCGACGCACAGACCGACGCCACAGGCGAAGGCTTAAACGATCTTGCCGCCGAAGAGCTGGGCGGCTTAGACAGTGGTTCGGCAACAGGAGGAAAAACTCAACCCCCTCCCGACCTGTCGATAGCGCAAACCGCATCGCCACCCCTTGGAGCCAATAATTCGCCACCTCCGTCTGAACCTGACGCGAGTTTTAAAGGAAATTACTCTGAGGTGAGTATCTCTGATATCAAGTATGTCGCTCGTAAGGGTGGCGGCACGGTGGTCGTTGAAACTTCTTCTCCCGCGACCTACCAGGTTCGCGAGGTTCCCACGCAAAGCCAAGTCGTACTCGAGATTGCCAATGGCCTTCTCCCTGAGCGTCTCAAACGTCCCTATATTACTAAAGATTTTGGCCAACCCATTACATCGGTGATTGCCTACCAAGATAAGGGGGCATCCACGGTTCGGGTAGTGGTGCAGTTCAAAACGCCGATGCATGCCGAGGTCTCTCAGATCGGCCGAGAGTTAATGTTGAAAGCCGCAGAGCCCGTGGCGGAAATCGATGAGAATCCGACTTTGGGAGCTGATGCTCCTGCAACTGCCGCCAACCAACCGCAGGGGCAAGGGCGAGGTGGGGGCGATGGCGAGAATGCGGGCGTGATCGCGGGCGAAGGTACCGACAAGGATCCGCGTATTCTTCCGGCTCTTCCCGCTGAGCGAATTTCCAGCGAGAGCATCAAATTTTACGGAAAGCCCATTTCGATCGAAGTGCGTGAAACGCCAGTCCGTGATGTCATCAGTTTGATCGCTGAACAGAGTGGCGCCAACATTTTGGTTGCCGGCGAAACTCCGGGCAATATCACCATGAAGCTACGTCAGGTTCCCTGGGATCAGGCGCTTCTCATTGTTTTGCGTTCCCGAAACCTTGGTTATGTTCGTCAAGGCTCAATTCTTCGAGTGGCGCCATTTGACGCCCTCAGAGGTGAAGCCGATGCGGCAAAAGCAGTTGCGGATGCCCGAAAAAATGCTGAACCGCTGCGAGTTCGAGTGATTCCGGTCGGCTACGCGAAAGTGGGAGATCTAACCACGCAAATAACACCTTTCCTTACGGCCGGTCGGGGAAAAATCGTTGGTGATCCACGCACTAATTCCTTGGTGATCACGGATACTCCAGATGTTCTTGAGCGTATCGGAAACCTGATCAAGGTCCTCGATCTTCCGCCGCTTCAAGTGCTCATTGAAGGCAAAGTGGTGGAAGCCCGCGAAGCCTTTCAGCGAAACATTGGTGTGAACTGGAACTTCACTGGAAACGAGGTTAATTTCGGTAGCGTTGGCCTAAACAACAACTCTTACTTTCAGGGCCTAACGATTCCTAGGGGGGGCGGCACTTATTCTATTGGTGTCGGCACATTCGATGTCTTCGGAAATATCAACGCCACCTTGGGCCTCGCGGAAACCCAAGACGAGGTCAAGATCATTTCATCGCCGCGAATTGTTGCCGTAAACAACGAAACCGCCAGTATTCTTCAGGGCACGAACGTTCCGATTCGCACGGTTTCCCAGGCAAACGGGGTGACAACCACGTCGGTAAGTTACAAAGAAATTGAAATGAAACTCGAAGTCACGCCGCAGGTAACTTCCGAAAATGATGTCATCATGCAAATCAATCTTAAACGCGATTTCGCCACGATGATTGGCCAGCAGAGTGAGCCGAACATCAACCGCCGAGAAGCAAAAACAAAGGTTTTGGTGCGAAATGGTCAAACTGCGGTGATCGGCGGCGTGTATCAATCTGATGAGACAAATTCTGATGCTGCAACTTCTG
>SXRI01000006.1 GCA_005793615.1 Bdellovibrionales bacterium | reverse complement strand
GCCAGTGACACCGAAAGCGACCTAGAAGAGGCCGCTGCGTTCCTTGGCAAACTCAAGGTGAAGTTCCCAGTCTATCGCCTCTCGGAACCAGTCGATATTTTCATGAAGGAGTTTGTCGAAGATTGGCCGACCTTGATTCCTACCACGCTCCTTTTCAACGAAAAGGGTGTTCTCGTCGAAAAGTGGTATGGTCGCTTCAAGATTGAAGCACTGACCTCGCGATTAAAGCAGCTTGTTGCCGCCCCCTCCAAAGGCCCAGTTGCCACGAAGCCGAAAGTTGGGTCTCATTAAGGAATGCCACAAAAAGTATTCGTCAATCGCACCCTGAATATGCGGAAAATCAAATACCTCGGTCTCGACATGGATCATACCTTGGTAAGGTATGACTGCCAGGCTTTCGAAGAGCTCGCGCATCACACAATGTGCCAGCGCCTGGTAACCGTGAAAGGCTATCCAGAAGGTGTCCGTGGTTTGAAATTTGATTTTGATCTTGCGATTCGCGGTCTTGTGATCGACAAGAAAAATGGCAACCTTCTTAAGGTGAGTCGTCACGGCGCCATTCGCGCCAGCAGCCACGGCACCAAGACTATTGACTTCGCAGCTCAACAAAAATTGTACAAGTCGACCTATATCGATCTCTCCGACACTCATAATTATGTGTCGATCGATACGGCTTTTTCGATTTCGGTCGCCACTCTTTTCGCGCAGCTCATTGATATCAAAGACGGTGACGGCAAAGAAACCATGCCCGATTATGACACCATCGCCCAGGACGTCATCTGGACGCTGGATATGGCCCATCGCGATGGCAGCCTCAAGGGTGAGGTGGCCAAAAACCTCGATAAATTTATTATTCGCGATCCCTCAGTCGTAGCCGGACTCGAACGTTATCGTCAGCACGACAAAAAAATCTTCATCCTTACCAATTCGGATTACGCCTACACCAAACTGCTTTTGGACTACGCGATTAATCCCTATTTGAAAAACCACAAATCATGGGCTGATTTGTTCGAGTACGTGATCACGCTTGCGCAGAAGCCTCGGTTTTTCTACGACAATCTGCGTTTTCTTGAAGTCAATCCGAACAACGGAACAATGACCAACTTTGATGAGGTACTTAAGCGAGGTATCTATCAGTCGGGCGATGCCGCGAAATTCACGCGCGATCTCGGCATCGAGGGCGACGACATTCTCTACATCGGCGACCATATTTACGGTGATATCTTGCGATTGAAGAAAGATTGCAACTGGCGCACAGCTCTGGTCGTTGAAGAGCTGGGCCATGAGAACGAGTGTTACAAGAAGGTCCAGCCTTTTTCCGCCGAGATTCGTACGCTGATGGAGCGCAAGGAGCCCTTAGAGCGCGCGTTAGTGGATATTATCTCCGTTAAAGTTGAGACCGGAAAAGAAGCCGACGAAGCTGATGTTGCCGATCTGCAGAATCAAATCACTGACATCGACAAAGCCATCAGCCAGTTAATCAAGAAACAGCAGTCGCACTTCAACAGCCACTGGGGTGAAATCATGCGCGCTGGCAACGAGGAAAGTTATTTCGCGCACCAGGTCGACCGCTTTGCCTGTATTTATATGGCGAAGCTCGGCGACCTTCTCGAGATGTCGCCTCGAACCTATTTCCGCGCCGGACGGCGTCCTTTGGCGCACGAACTCGCTCTCGGCATCGGTTAGATCAGACTTAGGTCTATTTCAGCATTCAGAGTTAAGTGCCGATATGACACGTGAATGGCATAGCTGTTCACAATTGTTGAGAACACTTTGAGTGAAAAACAAGACCTTTCTGATCGTTGATGACAATGCCTTTGATCGTGAACTCTTGACGAGAGTTTTCATGAAGCGTTTCGGCGTGAAAACCTTCGAGGCTGACAGCGCCGCTAAGTGCTACGAGATCCTCGATCGCGAATCAGTTGATCTGGTACTCATGGATATTTTGATGCCAGATGTGAACGGCACCGACGCACTAAAAAAAATTCGTGAAAAAACAAATCCCATTGATCTACCGATAATCATGGTCACTTCGAAATCCGAGGATGCCGAAGTGATTCACTGCCTGCAGAGTGGCGCCAATGACTACATCGTGAAGCCATTTAATTTCGACGTTGCCATAACCCGAATCACGACACATTTGCGGCTCGCCGAACTCTCTCGCGAAATGGCGCGACTTCGTGAACACGCAGCTCTTGAAGCTATGATTGCGACTTACAATCACGAGATCAACAATCCTCTCGCTATCGCTATTTCATGTGCCGAAGACGAGGGATTGAGCAAAAATCCCGCAAATCAAGAAAAGCTTCTCGCTTCACTGTGGAGAATCGCCGGCATCGTTAAGAAGATTCGTGAGGTCACTGAAGAGAGCGAAATCGAAATGCAAGATTACTCGTCTAAAACAAAAATGATCAAAGTACGCTGATCGCAAAGCGCAACGTTAGTTGCCCGTGCCCTTTGCCCCTTGGCCCGGAGCTGAAACCAACAAAAGGTAATCATTGGGTCGAGGTGAATTCATGATCGCCACATGACGGTCATTCGCCAGATGTTTACGATAGACTTGTCGACTGGCATGCAACAGGCCACAACCCAATGGGGATGTACCGTTTTGGTCACGTTCGCTTCCAAGACAAGGCGGGTCGATAAGAAATTCTTGATTCGAGCGCAAGGCCAGAGATCCGCTACTGATCGTCAATAATTGTTCGCCCGTCAGTTTTTCATAGCGGCTGATCGAATTCCCACTGATGAGATGAGTGGTGAAGACACTGGCGGTGTAAATCAGCACTCGCTTTCCCGAGGAGCGTGCCGCCTGAAGTCGTTCGACTAGGTCACTTTGAGTTTTGGTATTCGTTGCAATCGAATACACTTCAAGCCCCGAGAATCCACTGAGATCAAGTTCCGGCATCCTCTGTTCGACGATGAGAATATCAAACGGTATCTTCTCCGTGGCGGCGGCGGTCAGAAAACCGAGAACGATAGACCGGTGCCAATCAGGCTGGGTAGGGACACCAAAGGCGACAACCTTTTCAGTGGCGATCTGCTGCTGGAACTGGCGCAGAACGGCAGAGCCAATCTGAGCTGGGCCATCAAACATTGTTGGACTCATCACAAGCGTGGTCTGCGGTTCACGCCCCACCATAAAAAGAATCGCAACGCCTGCAGCTACGGTCATCGAAATCAGGAAAATGTAGATCCGGTTTCCCACAAACTGCCTCTTTTTCTTCTATGGAGCGCTGAATTAACTGCTCCTCTGTTAACCAAGTAGCTCGTCAGCGTCAAGCTGGCTTGCCGAAATCATTTGTAGTGATCAGAAAATTGCGTTAGGTTGCCGGCAAAATAAGGACTTGATCCATGGGACAGGTACCTGCCTTCACGTCATATCTCGTCATCGGCGACGGCCGAGTGGCACGCCACTTTCGGCGCTACTTCGAGTTCGAAGCGCTACCCTTTTACCCATGGTCTCGGCGACAAAATACTAAAAACGAACTAGTTAATTTGTCTGAACACGTCAGCCACGTTTTGCTATTGATCAGTGACCGTGCGATCGAGCCATTTCTTCACGAAAACCCCTACCTACTGGACAAGATTTGCGTGCACATGTCCGGCGCCCTCTCGGTCGGCGGAGCCACAAGCGTTCATCCACTCATGACTTTTAGCGATACTCTCTACGAGCTCGAGTTCTATCGACAGATTCCCTTTGTCATTGAGCGCGACGCCAATGAAAACAACGCCCTTCAGAGATTTCTTCCAGGTCTTCGCAACCCTTGTTTCGGATTGTCCACCGAACATCGAGTTTTGTATCACGCGCTTTGTGTACTTGCTGGAAACTTCACGGTCTTACTTTGGGAAAAGGCCTTTCGAGAATTCGCTGGCAAATTTGACTTGCCGAAAGACGTCCTCATCCCCTATCTCATGCAAACGGTAAAAAATTTGGCGTCATCGACAGCGGGTGATAGTGTTCTCACAGGTCCGCTCGCGCGAGCCGATTTTTCCACGATCAACAAACACTTGAAGGTACTGGAAAACGATCCTTACCACGAAGTCTATCTTGCATTCACCCATGCTTTTCAAAGGGAGGTCCACGATGAAGTCAGTGCTCGACTTTCACAAAATGAAGTCACAAGGTAGCCGAATCTCAATGGTGACTTGCTACGACTACACGAGCGCACGCATTGTCGCTGCCTCGGATGTCGACTGTATTCTTGTCGGCGATAGTCTGGCGATGACCATGCACGGTCATGAGACCACCTTAGCGGCAACTCCCGAGTTGATGGCATTACATGTTGAAGCTGTTCGCAAGGGTGCCGCCAATAAATTCATCGTCGGCGACATGCCGTTTCTCGCTCATCGCGCCGGTCTGGAGCGCACGATGGAAGCTGTTAGGATCATCATGAAGGCCGGCGCCCAAGCGGTAAAGATCGAGGGCATCGATGGCTCTGAGGATACCATTCGCCACATCGTACAATCCGGTGTTCCGGTTATGGGGCACCTTGGTTTGACACCGCAGTCGATCCACCAGTTCGGTGGATTTAAGGTACAGGGCACAGGTGAGCACGCTGCGGAAATGTTATTGAGCCAGGCGCGCCGCCTTGAAGAATGTGGCGCTTTCGCCCTGGTACTCGAATGCGTACCTGCTGAAATCGCCGCACACGTGACTCGGCATCTTGAAGTCCCGACGATTGGAATTGGCGCGGGTCGCGAGTGCTCAGGCCAGGTTTTAGTCATGCAGGACCTGCTCGGCTTGAACATCGAGTTCAAGCCTAAGTTCGTTCGCCGCTATTCTGATGCATTTGGTTTGTTTAAAGAAGCTTTTGATAGTTTTAATGCCGATGTGAAGGAAGGCAATTTCCCTGCCCAGGAGGAGAGTTACTAATGGTCACACACCACGAGCTCTTTACTGATTTGAATTCTTGGCTTCGCCAACGTCGAGCCCTTCGTGCCGCAGGTGTTTCCATCGGCTTTGTTCCGACGATGGGTGCTCTTCACGCCGGACACTTGTCCTTGCTTAAACGCAGTAGCGAGGAGAATGACGTCACGGTTCTGTCGATCTACATCAACCCAACGCAGTTTGATAACAAAGACGATCTCAAAAAATACCCCGCCACCATCGAGCACGATCTCGAAATCGCCAAAGAGGCCGGTGTCAGTTTCGTACTTCTGCCGACCTTCGAACAGATTTATCCTGATGGTTATCGCTACAAAATTACCGAAACCGATCTCTCGGAAAAACTCTGCGGCGCACATCGTCCTGGACACTTTGATGGTGTTCTCACCGTGGTGCTAAAGTTGCTGAACCTAGCACAGGCGAACCGGGCCTATTTTGGCGAGAAAGATTTTCAACAACTGCGCTTGGTCGCGGGTATGGCTGAGGCTTTCTTTATCGATACCGAAATCGTTGCGGTTCCCACGGTTCGCGAGATCGACGGTTTAGCGATGAGTTCACGTAATATCAACCTGCCCGTCGACGCTCGCGGTCTCGCGCCACTTTTTTATCAAGCGCTCAAAACGGCACCTACGACCGCGGAAGCTGAAGAAATTTTGACCCTTGAAGGATTTTCGATCGACTACATTGAAGACATCGATAACCGCCGTTACGGTGCGGTTAAAATCGGTGGCGTAAGGTTAATTGACAATGTCGAAAGGTAAAATTCTTTTCCAACTGACCGGTTCGATCGCGTGCTTCAAAGCCTGCCAGGTTCTATCGCTGCTGGTGCAATCCGGCTACGAAGTAGAGATCGCTGCCTCAAAGGCGGCTCTCGCTTTTGTCGGTGAAGCTACGCTCGAAGGGCTGACGGGTCGACCAGTACATAGTGAGGTTTTCGCCAAAAGTGAATATATGAACCATATTCATCTGGCACGATGGGCAGATGTCGTGGTCTTGTGCCCAGCTACTGCGAACAGCATTAACAAACTAGCCGCCGGTATCGGCGATGATCTGATCAGCACTTTGTTCCTTGCCCATGACTTTCAAAAACCTTACTTCATCGCTCCGGCGATGAATGATAAGATGCTCATGCATCCAGCTACGCAAACTTCGCTCCGAACTCTAGCTGCATGGGGAATCAGAATTCTGCCGACAGAATCCGGGGCACTCGCCTGCGGCGAGATAGGTAGTGGTCGCCTTCTGGATCCCGCGAGAATTTTCAATGAAATTCAAACTGTCTGCGAGCGCCGAAGCGCTTGCGCGTCGAAGCTTCCGCTGCGCGTGCTGGTGACAGCCGGTGGTACTCGCGAGCCTATTGATGGAGTTCGTGCGATTACTAATTTCAGCACAGGGCGCACGGGCTCTGGTATCGCCGAACGTCTCGCCGCCGAAGGTCACCAAGTAACACTACTGCGCTCCAAAGATGCCGTTCGCCCCACAAAAAATCGAGAGGGACTTCGAGAGCGTACATTCATTACTTTTAGTGATCTCGAGATGGCCCTGCAAGAGGAGCTATCACGGCATGAGTACGATGCCGTTTATCACGCGGCCGCAGTAAGCGACTTCTCTATAGCTTCGATTTCGGGCCAGGGGGCAGAGCGCAAAGGTAAGATCGAGTCAAAGGGCGACGTCGTGCTCACGCTGCGGCCGAACCCTAAGCTCGTTGACTCACTTCGCGGTTTTTCGCTGAATCCGCGAATCAAGGTTATCGCCTTTAAATTGACTAATACTGCACTACCCGATGAACGGCGCGAGGCGGTACATCGCTTGGCTGTACAAGCCAGGCCTGATTACATTGTCCACAATGACCTGAGTGAGATCAAAGAGGGCGATGCCCCTGGTACGGCTCACCGTGCTCATATTTTCGCAACACGTAACCCCGATGAACTTCGTGAGATTGCCGTCGCTGAAAATAAAGAGCTTCTTGCGGATACCCTTGAACGAATTTTGAGAGGGGACGACTATGCTTCTCAGTCTTGACGTTGGCAATACATCGGTTCACGGCGGTTTGTTTGACGGCGACGAACTCAAGTTTCAATTCCGTCGAACCTCGGACTCGCATTCCTCAAGTGATGAACTCGGCGTTTTTTTGCGTACGGTGATTCGCGAAAATGGCGAGAATCCCGCAGACGTTCATCAAATCGCAATTTGTTGTGTCGTGCCTGATGCGATTCACTCATTGAGAGGTGCCTGCCAAAAATACTTCGAGGTAACGCCGTTTCTTCTTCAGGCCGGCGTGAAGACGGGACTCAAGATCAAGTATCGCAACCCACTTGAAGTCGGCGCAGACCGAATTGCCGATGCCATCGCGGCAACACATCTCTATCCAGATCGAAATTTGGTCATCGTTGATTTCGGCACGGCAACAACAATTGAGATGGTGACCCGCGATCGCGAGTACCTTGGCGGAGTCATTCTGGCCGGAATGCGCATTTCCATGGAGGCGCTAGGCACTCGAACTGCGAAATTGCCGCAGGTGGAGATTGTCCGCGTTGATCCGAAGAATATTCTTGGTCGTTCAACGATCGAGAGCATTCAATCGGGCCTTTACTTCGGCACCGTTGGCATGATCAAGGAACTTAAAGAACGCCTTACCGAAGAGTGTTTCGAAGATCCTAAGGGCCAAGGTAAGCCGATGGTCATCGCGACCGGTGGCTTTTCGGGACTTTTTGAAAGAACCGGACTTTTTGATGCCATTATTCCCGACTTGGTATTAAAGGGTCTCAATCTCGCGCTAAAGATGAACTGAAGATGGATTATTGAGAGGAAATGAAATTATGCAAATCACGATGCTTAAATGCAAAATTCATCGCGCCACCGTTACCGATGCTGACCTGAACTACGAAGGATCAGTCTCGATCGATCCGGCGTTGGTTGATGCCGCAGGTCTACGCGAGTTTGAGAAGGTCGAAATCTACAACTGCAATAATGGACAACGCTTCGCGACCTATGTAATTTTCGGCAAAACCGGCGAGGTCTGCCTCAACGGCGCTGCCGCACGTCTCGTTCATCGCGGCGATCTGGTGATCATCGCAGCCTATGCGACCGTAACCGAAACGGAAGCCAATACCCATCAACCACGTTTGGTGTTTGTCGATGAGAAGAACCAGATTAAACAGTTAAAGAATCGTTATTGAACAGGCCATGGTGTGCGCCCTGCCTGGCGCACCAATGAAAAGGGCGATCAAATTTTGATCGCCCTGGCTTAAAAGCTCTTGTCGGTTTTGAAATATTCTTCAGATGCTCTTCAAATACTCAACCAATGCCATGCGATCTTCTTCGGCATTTGGTCCTTTCGGGCCATAGTCGTGACCCACAGGTTTGTTGCCAACGAGGGAAGTGTCGAAGAGGAATCCACCATTGGCCTCGGTACAAGCAAGACCAGCGCGGATCGGATCATACTCATCGCAGCCTAGATAGAAGTTCTTGCGCTCACTTGGCGGCAGAAGAATCTCATACAAGCTATTGACCGAGCCGTTATGCAAGAACGGCGGCGACGCCCAGATGCCGTTCAACGGCCGAGCTTTGTAGCGTGCCAGCTCGTCAACCAGCGCAGCTACCCGTTTATCCGGATTCGGGTCATCGTCTTTCTTGGCCTCTTTTGCCGAGAAGGCTTTGCCGGCTATGCCCACCAGACGTTCCAGAACTTTCGCACTCTCAACGTCAACGGTGTCGATACAAGACATAACGCTGATTGTACCGGCCATAGAACCCGCTACTATATGCTTGAGTGCCGTCGCGGCCGGTTCGTTCTCTTCAAGAGGGCGCCCCTCTTTCACTCGCGTCAATCGCCCTTTGAGCTGAGTGATAACGGCTTTGCGGCTCAACGCATTGTCGTTGAATTTCGTTTCCGTTCCCACCTTTGCCATCGGGATCATTTGCGCAATGACCTTACGGTTAGGATCTTTACGGTTGATATCGTGATGGCAGGAAAGACACTTTTGCTCGAATACTTTTCGGCCTTGTGCCACTTTGGCTTGGTCAAGGTAACCGAGATTCTCCTCTGGCCACAAAGGCGACCATAAATGACTAACCCATTCCTCTAGATCATCAAGGCCTTTGCGACGTACCGTTGAGCAATAGCCTTCCAGGCCCTTACCAGCGACCACGGTTTTTTGCTCATGTGGGAACACCCTGCCGAACACTCCCAATACCTGACCGAGATTCCGCGCGAGCGGTCCACCATTATTGGGATCGTTACTGGCCAGACCATTCCACTGAACCCGGTCGTGGTGAGGCGCATCCCAAATCACCGGCGCACTGACAGGAGCATCCGGCTCACCCGCGTTTTCCGGAACACCGAGGTCACGCGCTAACACCTCGTTGAAGATCGCCGCGAAAGCGTCAATCCGTCCTGGTCCATGGGGAAACTTAGTATCGTTGTAGCCATGACCATACTTGGTCTTTTCGTCGTTCAAATTCGTCCAGTCAGCGCGGACTCTGAGCGCCTCTTCGAGTTCTTTGACCAACTGACTTCGATCGGTAACAAAGGGCTCACGTGGCAGCTTAAGATCCATGACACGGTTGAGAAAACGCTCGAGTTTCTCTTTATCCTCGAAGTTGGCCTTAAGCGCGAAATCCATATCGCGGATAAACTTTTGGAAGTGTACTAAAGTCTGACCACCATCGATTCGAATCGCCTGACCTTTAAAGTGAAGGTTGGTGGTATGGCAAAGGGCGCAGTTCACGCCCAACATTCTAGGCTTAGTCTCGTCTTCGACGGAGTGTCGAACAAGCGGATTGAAGCTAAAGCGCATCGCTCCATCAATCGTGAATCCGACCGGCAAGCCGTAGGGGTTGGTATGCGAATTGGCTCGTTGAAGAACGAAGCCATAATTGGTTAAGTTTTTGTTTCCAAAAAACCGTTCCTTCGAATCGGATTTTTCAAGTGCGAGTGCGAACTTCAACGGCATGATGTGAGAGCCCTGTGCGGTTCGATAGAACGCCTCACGCTCACCAGGTGACCAGTTTTGCTCTACATAAACTGTTTTCTCAAAATCGGGATCAACCTGAACCTCGGGATAAGCGCGGCCGTTTCCGGCGATGTTCCGTTGAATTTCGCTCATTTCCAATGAAGCCATGGACGACCCGCCAGCTTCTTTAGGCACGCTCGAACAAGACGTCAACATGCCGAAGATGATGGCTGATGTTGCCACCACCGCAATCAATGCGGCGCTAGCATAAATACGATTGATTGATTTCATAAGATCCTAAATTTTTGGGATTTTTGTTGCCTCTGAAAATCAGGATAACAGTCGCCTCAAACGCAAACAAGTCACGTCACACGAGTTAGACCAAGGTCCAACACCGGCACTGGCAGTAAATTGAGTCAGAAGATCACATTGGCTCCACAAGCGGAGAACCCCGAATCCACTCAATCGCCTCGATCGCACCAAGCACCCGATATGCGTGTAAGTCGCGACTCCATTCCGCGGATTCGAGACCAAAGACCGGATCAAGCTTTAAACCAAGGATGCGCCCGACGCGATCACCAAGCGAGAGTTTGCCCTGGCGAAGAGCTACTTCCAATGCCGATCGTTTGAGTTGCACAAACGGCACTTCGGGACGCTCTCGCGCGAATGCCCTGAGGCCGCCGGCTAGAAACGCATTCCAGCCTATCTCGGTTCGGTAGAGTTCATCACAGGCACCTATGAAAAGCAGATGTTCCGCGTCTGCCGATTGGTGCAAGAGCTCACCAACATTGACGGGCAAACAGGTTTCCCAAACGAACTGTTCTGGGCGAATTTGCGAGCGATCACGTGCACTCAGCTGCACCCAGCCGCGTTTGCCGCTCGATCTTTCAAACGACAATAACCAAAGCGTACCGTCACCAAGTTCGATCACCACCTGACCGGTATTAACTTCCGCCAGGCGTTCTACACTAACATTGCCTTTGTCGCGAAAAAGCCAGAGAGGTACACTCAACAAGCTGTTACCTAATAAACCAGATTTATTCATTACGACCGTTCGACGCTCTGAAAGTCTGTCGAAACGCTCCAATGGTCCACCTGCCGGCATCAAAGCATCAAACTCGCCCTTAAGCCATTGTCGCCACTCGCTCAGTTCTTCGGGTAAAGCCAGTTGTAGAGGTTCGCCCGGCAGATTCAGAGTGAGTGTGTCGATCCACTGTCGAACCAACTGGTAACGCGCCAGGGGCGGTGTTTGTTGATAGAGCTCCCACAACATCGCCAACAATAGTGGCCGAAATCCTAATAGGTTCATGGCCGTCGAATGACCACTGTAGCGCTGTAATTCGGCACTGATCCAGGCGTTGGCAAACTTGCCTTTGCGTGCTGAATCGTATGACGAAGCAAACGAAGGCCAGGAGTCGACCCGCGGAATCTCATCGACCCTACCTGAAAACGGATTGGAAAATCGTGGTTGCCCACGAACGACGGCACTCAAAAAATCCGAGACCACCTCGACACGGAGAAGTGAACCGATCACTCGGGTCGAGGCATGCTGATAAAGCCAAGCCTTGAGCAAAGTCTTAAAGACTTGGCCCTCCGTCGTTGCGATGTTCAGCCCGAGTTCGATACGTTCATCAGTGATGCGATAAAAGTCGTTGTCGTCGAGGTGGATGGCGAGCGTCGGCGCCTCACGAAAGGGTCCGATCAGGTCAAGAGCCCTTTGCATCCAAAACAACTCACGCCGGAGAATTCTAGCCGGCGCGGAATGACGAACCTCAGTCAACGTACCTTCAACGACTTTGCCCTCTTTGAGCCAGACTACCTGCTCCACCACCTCTACGGGTGGGATCAGCTTTGGCTCAAGCCCCCGAGCGATCAACCACGCATAAGCGATCACCACCACAATCGTGATCGCTAGCACCCAACGCTCAGCTTTTCGCAAGGGCAAGATCTCAGTTACCAAAAGGTGACCGCCTGTAAGAGCTACATAACTGTCGAACAGTTACTCGTGGGCTCGCTCACATGAACGAACGTGTAGCTTTTCAAAGGCCACTCACAAGTACTGCGGTTTTGGTAGCAACTTAGGTGCCAATCGGCAGTAGCTTCGGCAAGCCTGCGCGACCGACGCGCGAAGGAAGTTCATGCTGAACTTTTTCCGTGATCCACTGATTAATCGCAATCAACTGCGCAAGATCAATACCGGTTTTGTATCCCATGCCGTGCAACATATAAACAACGTCTTCAGTCGCGACATTGCCGGTCGCCGCCGGAGCGTAGGGGCAGCCGCCGAGACCGCCAAGACTCGAATCAAACACTCGAATGCCCAACTGCAAGCTGCTATGTATATTGGCCAGAGCCGTGCCACGAGTATCGTGAAAATGCATAGCTAAGAAATCCTCACCGACAGCATCAATCAACTTGGATACGAGACGGTGAACTTGCATCGGGTTGGCAACGCCGATGGTATCGCCAATCGAAACCTCATAGACGCCAAGATCGCGCAGACGTTTCACCAAACGGACCACGCGTCCCTCGGGAACCTCTCCCTCGAAAGGACAACCAAAGCACATACTCAGATAGCCACGCACACGGCTACCGTTACTCTTTGCGAGCTCCATGACTTTGGCAAAACGTCCAAAACTCTCTTCAATGGAACAGTTGATGTTTTTCTTAGCGAAGGCCTCACTTGCCGACGCGAAAATCGCTACATCTTTTACGCCCGCATCTATCGCGTCTTGCATACCGCGCAGATTGGGTACCAACGCCGACAACTCAGAATCCTTCAAGGAAGATTTGCCTGAAGTTTTTCGTGCTAGCGCCATTTTCATGAGCTCAGTTGAACCCCGCATTTGCGGCACCCATTGAGGCGAAACGAAGGCGCCAAGCTCAATCTTGCGAATGCCGGCACCTGCCAACTTCTCCGCAAACTCGAGGCGAATCTCAGGACTGAGCAAAACCTTTTCGTTTTGCAATCCATCGCGCGCACCGACTTCAACAATCGTTACCTTGCTCATGTTTTCGCCGAATCCACGTCAAGTTTAAGTAAAACCTGCCCCAGAACTACCTGATCTCCGGTCTGAGCCTTGATATCGGAGACCCGACCAGGAGCCTGAGCCTTGAGGGTGTACTCCATTTTCATGGCCTCCATGACCACCAAGACTCTTCCTTCGGCAACAACCTCGTTTTGCTTGGCCATGACCTTAATGATTTTACCTGGCATCGGCGCCAAGACTTCTCCTGCATGCACAGCCTTACCCACACCGCCACGACGACTACGCGGCTGCGTGCTCTCATCCTCGTAAACGTACGTTTCACCATCTAAATGAACCCAGAGTGCACCCTTACTAAAGACAGCACGCCCCTCAGTACTCTTGCCTTCGATTTCCAAACTCAAACGTTTCATACGTTCCTCCAAGCTCCGCCCCAGGGTAGTGCTAAGGCATTGAGTGAAGCTACTCCCGCAGGCACCCCTGATCCGCCACTGTTTCGCACCAACGGCAACGCTTTTGCTGCAAAGACCTTTTGTTTAGTACTAAGAGGTTTGGCCTCCAGGCCTTCTGGAAAATAGTTTTGAATAAACTGCGTGGTCATTGTGCCGGCAACGAAATCAGCATGCGACAGTATGGCCTTGAGAAAGGGAATGTTGGTGCGTACGCCAAAGACCACGGTGTCGTCGAGAACGCGCAACATTTTGCGAATCGCCCGCGGCCGGTCTTCATCCAAAACGATGATCTTGGCGATCATCGGATCATAGAATGCCGTCACTTCGTCGCCCGCCTCGAATCCGACTTCGAACCTTCGCCCAGGCCCCTCGGGCCACTCAAGTCCGAGCAACAAACCCGTCGATGGAAGTCCACGATTGTAGGAATCTTCAGCGTACATTCGGCATTCAATTGCATGCCCGCGCGGCCGTAGATCAGTTTGAGGCCAGAGCGTAAAATTTCCCATCGCCGTCAGAATTTGTGCCTTTACCAAATCTACTCCGAGCACCATCTCGGTCACCGGATGCTCTACCTGCAGACGGGTATTCATTTCGAGAAAATAAAACTTTCCGTCCTGGACAAGAAACTCCACCGTTCCGGCGCCATTGTATTGTGCAGCCTCCGCGAGAGTCACCGCCGCTTTGGCCATTTGCTCGCGCAGTTCATCTGTAAGTGATGGTGAAAGAGCTTCTTCGACGATTTTTTGATGACGACGCTGTACCGAGCATTCGCGTTCAAATAGATAAACACATTTACCGTGCGAATCTCCGAAAATTTGAAACTCAATGTGTTTTGCCCGATCCAAATATTTCTCTAAAAACACTGTCGCCGACCCGAATGCACTCAAGGCTTCACGACTTGCCGAAGCAATCAATTCTTCAGCCTCAGCACTTGCGTGAATCACCTTCATCCCGCGGCCACCACCGCCCGCTGCCGCTTTCACGATTACCGGAAATCCGATCTCCTCAGCCTTTTTGATCAATGTGGCCAATGACTGATCATCGCCCATATAGCCGGGAACAGTCGGAACCTTCGCTCGTTCGATCAATTTTTTAGCGGAAATCTTATCACCAAGAGCACGAATCGTCTCTGACCGAGGGCCGACAAAGATCAAACCGGCGGCACTGCAAGCATGTGCGAAATCAGCATTTTCGCTCAGAAAACCAAAACCAGGATGAACCGCCTCAGCCCCCGCTTTGACAGCTGCTTCAACGTTGCGATCGATCTGCAGATAGCTCTCTGTCGTCGGCGCCGGCCCGATACATACGGTCTCGTCGGCCATGCGAAAGGCGCGTGTGCGAACATCCGCCTCTGAGTGCAGGAGCACGGTTCGAATACCCAACTCCTGGCAGGCGTTAATAATACGAACAGCGACCTCGCCACGATTTGCGATTGCCAGTTTATTGATCTTCT
Organism: Bdellovibrionales bacterium; assembly: GCA_005793615.1. Classification (GTDB taxonomy): domain Bacteria; phylum Bdellovibrionota; class Bdellovibrionia; order Bdellovibrionales; family JAMPXM01; genus SXRI01. The sequence continues at coordinate 99 of SXRI01000006.1, read as the reverse complement.
TTTTTGGGCTCATGACTCTAAAATTCCTTAATATCCATTAATTCACGCGCCAGTTCGGCGTGCGCTTTTCGAGAAAGCTGCGTAACCCCTCTTGGCCCT
>SXRI01000111.1 GCA_005793615.1 Bdellovibrionales bacterium | reverse complement strand
GCTGGGCTTGCCGCTCGATGGACAAGTGAATTGGCTTAAAGAGCCGACACGGGCTTATTGTCATTGAGCTCCGCGGCGGTTCGCGTATGTCGGGACCCGCAATGTCGGGACTCGCACTGGCTAAGTGGTGTTTTCGGAGCTGGTATTTCCGGCTGCTGGATTGCAAAACAAAATAGGTTCCTTGGGTGGATTTCCCCTCGATTTCCCCCCCCGACGGACTGGCTAAGTTCTATACAGTTGCCATACCATATTCCGATGGCAGGCCTGGAACAAGCTCCAGAGACTATCCTATTGAACCTAGAGGAGTCCACCGCTTGCAGATTAGTCTGACCATGCGAATGCAACTGATTACTCCAATAAGGCAAAACTCATGCGAAAAATGAAAATCGAGTTATCTTTTGTTTCCTCCATAACTTTCAGGACCTTCAGCACGGCATTGGTTGCCTCGACACTGCTTTTATCTCCCACGAGCTGGGCTGGGTCGTCGTGCAAAATCACATTGGCGGGCAACGAAGTTTCGCTGTCGAAGAAAATTCGCTCGCAGGTTGGCGTGTACTGGGAGTTCATGAAGCGCGAAGCTCCGCTCACTGAGCTTCTTCCCTTCCTTGCCTTTGAGGGCGTGGTGGCCGGCGATCCGCATTTAGGAAATGCTTCGACGATTCCCGCGAAATTGAAAAATTCCACCAAACGTAAGATCATGTTTCTCAATATTGATTTCGATGATGCCGGAAGAGCGCCTTTTGTTCTCGATTTTCTGCGCCTGATCATCACATCAGAAGCCATTAATCCCGATATCAAAAAGCGCCACATGGTCGACGCCTACCTTAGTGGTCTAAAAGGCGAGAACATTGCACCGCCAGAAAAAATCGATAAACTTCTTCGGATGCCGATCGCCAAGTACGACTCGTTGGTCGCCGAGTACGTCACTGACAAAACCAAGGGCGACAAGTTCAAATTTAAAGAAGGTAAGCTTACGCCTTTCGAGCACGAAAATATCACTCGCGATGACGTGGTCGCGGCACTTCCGGAGTATGCAAAGATTCTTGATCTGGGAATTCGCCCCGTTGAGAGCGGCGGTAGCTCCGGCAATTTGCGCATTTGGGCGTTGGTTGAGACTTCTGAGGGACAACGAACGATTGTCGAACTCAAGCAGTATGTGAAATCGACGCTCACGGCCTATGGAACACAAACATCCTGGAATGTCTGGTTGAACGAAGTGCGTGAAGTCTTTTGGCCCAACGTCGAACCGTCGTCATACGACTTGGTTGAAGTTGGCAGTAGCGGCCTTTTTTGGAAGCGCGAAAAGAAGATTCCGCTCATCGATATTCCCTATAGTAGCAGCAAGAAAGAGAACATCCAATTCGTGAACGATTTGGCGATCTTCAATGCCAATCAAATGGGACTCGCGCATGGCAGACAATCTTCCGCCGACGGACTCCGCCAACTCATTGAAAAAGACCCTACCGCTTTCCGAGAGGCATTAAAACCTCTTGCGAAGAAATTCACGAAATGGATCGTGCACCAATAGATAACTTCAACCTATTGCTTCGCGGTGCCGCGACTGATCTCTTGATCACGCAAAGCGGCTTTCTCGAAGCTATAACGAAGGGCACGCTCTACCTCAAGTTCACGCATCGACTGTAATCCGGCGAAGGTCACGCCTTTCTTGGAAACCACACGATCCTGCAATTCTTGAATGCTCGTGGATTCTGCCGCTGCCGCCAGTTCCGCCGCACCAAGAAAAGTCTGCACGACCATCTTGCGCGCGGTCTCCGGATCAAAGCCATGTTCTTCAACCCATTCCTGCCAATACTGCATGATTTCGAAAACAAATCCAGTGCCGCTGCCACAACTCACGGTCAAGGCGACAAACTGATCACCTTCGTCAGCGGGAACCACAATACCAAGGGGTTTCAGAAAATCTTCAACCGTGCCTTGATAGGCGCTAGAGTTTTCAGCCAAACAGTAGCCCACCACGGCTTTGCGAATCGTCGCAGGCGTATTGGGCATTGCGCGCGCTATTCCACCAGCATTGGGAATCAATCTCTGCAAACTCTCCGTCGAAAAACCCGCCGCGACTGAAATCACCAGATGCCCTTGATGAAACGAACTAGCGATGGGCTCGAGCACCGGCGCAAGATCCTGCGGCTTGACGGCAACGACGATGATTTCGCAGGTATCAACAAGGTCCTCATTGGTGGCAAGCGGGTGCACACCATAAAGTTCTTCAACTTTTTTGAGTTTTCCAGGAGAACGGTTGGTTGCAAAAAGATTACCGGCATCGACCGACTTCGAATCTACCAATGCCTTGATCATTGCCTGCGCCATATTGCCAGCACCGATAAAGCCGATTTTCCGATTCTTGATCACTTCCTTCTCCCTTCAAAACCGTACTTCATGCACGTTCACCAAAGATCGCTGTTCCCACGCGCACCATGGTCGCGCCCTCAAGAATCGCCCACTCATAGTCAGAGCTCGTGCCGAGTGACAGTTCCGTAAAGGAATCGTTACCCAAACAAAGACTCATTTTCCACTTTTCAAAGGCATTGCGAATCTCGGCAAAATAACCGCGAGCGACATGTTCATCAGCACTGAGTGGCGGAAGCGACATCAAGCCACGCAAACGCAAGCTGCCGAACCCTTGCAGAGTTTCGATGAGAGCCGGCGCTTCAGCGACAGTCACACCGTGCTTAGTTTCCTCGGTTCCGACGTGAATCTGCAACAATACATCCTGAACAACTCCGGCGGCGGCGGCTGCCTTCGCAAGATCTTCAGCAAGCTTCAAACGATCCACGGAGTGGATGAGAGAAAAGCGCCCGACAACTTGTTTGGCCTTATTGCTCTGCAGAGAACCGATAAAATGCCAATCAGCTGTGGGTAAGGCCGTGACTTTTTCCACGGCTTCCTGCACGTAATTTTCTCCGAATGATCGCTGGCCAGCAGCCAGTGCGGCTTCAATGAGCGCCAACGGTTTGGTTTTCGATACCGCTATCAAACGAACATCACCAGGCTTACGCCCGACACGCACGGCAGCCTTTGCGATCTTTTCATTGACGATAGCGAGATTGCTAGCAATCAAACTCGTCGATGAAACAGGATTCCAATTATTTTCTTTCAACATTTTCTGCACCAATGAGACCGGCAGTCCTACAATATTGTCATACGAACCATCAACTCGAGAAACGAAAGCG